>JAHFOZ010000539.1 GCA_023261405.1 Planctomycetota bacterium | reverse complement strand
TCCCTCCCCGCCGGGCCGAGGCCGGCCCACCCCCGACGAAGATTTATATTTTATATTTTGTAACTTGACAGGACTGAAACCGTCGATATACTTACGGGTGTCGTTCTCAGGGGGAAACGTGAGAGAGGGGATCGCCCGCCGGCCGCAGTCCCGCTCCGATCATCGATACGCACGACGGACCTCGTGGTGAGCCCACATTGATTCCCTGGGTGGCCCCGGCTTGCGGACGACCCAGGGAATCAATGATGTCGAACCGTTAGAAAATTTGGAAGGAGAGAGGGGATGAGCACCAAGGTGAAGGTTGGGATCGCCGCGGCCATCGTGGCCGCGCTCGTGGCGCTGATCGTGCTGGACCAGGGCACCGCGCCGAAGGACCCCGTCGCGGGCACGCCGCCCGGCTCCGGGGACGTCACCGTGAAGAGCGGCCCCACGAGGCTCCTCGAGGCCGAGGAGGACGCCATCATCCAGAAGGGCAACGACACCTTCAAGACCGGGGGAGCCGACCCCGCCAAGAGCGACATCAAGGGCAAACCCGGGGTCCCCGTCGAGGTCGGCCCGGGGAAGCAGCCCCTGCCCCCGCCCCCCGCGGCGGCGGAGAGCGAATACACGGTCAAGGCGGGCCAGACCCTCGAGACCATCGCCGAGGAGAAGCTGGGGGACCGCAAGATGTGGACGCGCATCGCCAAGGCCAACCCCAAAGTGAACCCCAACGCCCTCCGCGTGGGCCAGAAACTGGCGATCCCCTCCAAGGCCGACGAGAAGGCCCCCGAGCCCGTCGTGGCGAGCGGCCCCAAGCCGGAGGCCTCCGGCTCCGCCGCGGTGGACCTGACCAAGCCCTACGTCGTGCAGCCCGGGGAAAGCCTGGGCAGCATCTCCACGAAGGTCTACAACACCGCGACCTACTGGAAGCAGATTGCCGATGCGAACAGCATCGAGGACCCCGCCACCATCCGCGCGGGGATGAAGCTCACCCTCCCCAACCTCGAGAGGAAGGCGTCGAGCAACACGGCGGCCCTCCCGGGCAGCGGGCAGGCGGCCACTTCGACCCAGGCCGCGACCGGCACGACCCACAAGGTGGAACAGGGCGAGAGCCTCTACAAGATCGCCGCCAAGTACGCGAAGGACCTGGGCATCGAGAAGATGGTCGAGCTGATCGTCGAGGCCAACAAGGACAAGATCAAGGACAGCCACTCCCTGCGCGTGGGCCTCCAGCTGGTGATCCCGGAGGCGAAGGAGTAGTGGTTCGGCCCCATTGATTCCCCGGTTGCCCGCCCGCGGGCCAAGACGAGGACTCAAGGCGGGCTCACCACGGGCCGCCACGGAACATCCGGAACCCCCTGCCCCACCCGGGGCGGGGGGTTTTCCATGCCCGGCGAGGCTCAGGCCGGCGCGTCGGCCCCGGGGACGGGGTGGGCGCTCCCTCCGTTTTTCGGCGCGCCCTTGGGGGCCGCCTTGAGGAGCTCCTCGCGGACGACGGTGATCTCCGAGTTGAGGGTCTCGATCCCGCAGCAGAGCTTGTAGATCTCCGCGTTCACGGCGTCCGCCCGGTCCTGGAGCGCCATGTACTGCGCGATCATGCGACCCTTCTGTTGTTCCAGGTCCTGCAGCCTCTCGCGCTCGTCCATCGCGGGAATGGTAGCTCCCGACTGCGGGAGGGTCAAGCCGATTTGAAGCGAGTTCGCAGCGGGTAGCCCGTTGCTCGCATTACACGCTCTCAGCTACGCCCTACAAGCTCGCCCGCCAGATGCCCCAGAGCCGTGGCCGCCAGCCCGAGAAGGACGCTGCCCAGGACGTACGCCGCCGCCAGGCCCGGCGAGCCTGTCCGCCACAGATGCAGCGTCTCCCAGCCGAAGGCCGAGAAGGTCGTGAAGCCCCCCAGGACGCCCACGACCAGGAAGAGGCGCCCCTGCTCCCCCGCCAGGGAGCGCTCTCCCGGCAGAAGTAGCCCGATGAGGAAGCAGCCCACGAGGTTCACCAGGAGCGTGCCCAGGGGGAACGGGTGCTTCCAGAGCAATCCCGCGAGGCAGGCCGCCCCGTAGCGCGCCACCGCGCCCAGGAACCCCCCCGCCCCCACCAGCAGGATGTTCGTCATGCGGGGGACGCGAGATCCTCTTCCTTGAACTTCTCCCCGTCGAAGGAAAGCAGCTTGCGCTGGTCGTCCACCACGGTCTCGAGATTCACGGGCCGCTGCCAGAGCCGGTGGAGGTTCTTCAGGGCGTCCCGCGACTCCTCCAGGTCGATGTCCACGCCCTCGTGGCGGTGCCTGAGGAGCAGCTCGGCCCGGTTTCGGAAGTTCCCCTCCACCAGCGTGATGATGGGGCGCCCCATGTTCGTCAGGCGGAAGAGCAGCTGCTGTTTCACGGCCTGGAAGTCCCGGTCCGAGATCTCATAACGGTTCGACTGGGAATTGTACTTGTAGACGAAGAGCTTGTGCTCCTCGCAGAACTCCTTGGTGAGGAATTCGTCCACGAAGCCCAGGTCGTGGTAGATGCGCCGCACCTCGAAGATCTTCTCCCGGCCGAGGCCCAGCTTGAGATCCCAGGCCTTGCGCCGGGCCATGTCGTCGCACTCGTCGTACTCGCGGCCGAAGCGGCCGCGGTTCCAGCGGTCCTCAATGTCGCGCCAGAGCTCCACGCCGAGCTTGTACGGGTTGATCGTCCCGGGCCGCATCCCCAGGGTCCCGGAGTGGTGGTCCGCGTAGTCGACCACCTCGGCGCCGGCGAGGCACTTCTCGGTCATCATCTTCGAGTGCCAGTAGGTGGCCCAGCCCTCGTTCATGATCTTCGTGAGGGCCTGGGGTGCGAAGTAGTAGGCCTCCTCCCGGACGATCGCGACGACGTCGCGCTGCCACGGTTCGAGGGGCGCAAACTCGATGAGGAACTCCAGGACGTCCCGGGCGGGCTCCTCCGGGAAGCGGCGCTTCTTCTGGAGCTGCTCCTCGATCCGCTTCCGCTGCGACTCGAGGAACTCCGGGGGGTTGATGTACCGGTCGAGGTATCCCTTGGGGGCCTTGAGCCGGCGCACCTCGGCAGGCTCGGCCTCCTGCGAGAAATCGTAGCGCGAGCGTCTGCGGGTGGGCGAGTATACGGCGTGGTAATCGATGAGCCCCTCGAGCGAGAGCACGGCGTCCAGGAAGCCCTCCACGGCCTCCTGCCCGTGGCGCTCGACGTAACGGCGCAGGCGCGTCCCGTGGTTCGCCATCTCGTCGATCATCCGGCGGTGCGTCTGGGAGAACCACATGTTGTTCCGGAAGAAGTCGCTGTGGCCGTAGACGTGGGCGATGACCATCTTCTGGTCCACGAGCGCGTTCGACTTCATCAGGTAGGCGTAGCAGGGGTCGTTGTTGATGACCATCTCGTAGATCTTGG
>JAHFOZ010000108.1 GCA_023261405.1 Planctomycetota bacterium | reverse complement strand
GTCTGCAAGGACACGATGGGGGCGAACCCGGGATCGATCTTCGCGCGGGTGGCGGGGACGAACCTCGTCTCGAACGGGCTGCCCACGAACGTGGCGCTCTTCCCGCGCGCGGTGGACGCGCAGGCCCAGCGCGCGAACACGAATTTCGGAAACTTCCTCTCGGCGGGCAAGCTGGGTTCCGCCTATGCGCCGTTCGAGCCGGGGGGCGACGGGCAGCTCCAGAAGGACATGACGCTCACGATCCCGCGGGACCGGCTGGACGACCGGCAGGGGCTGCTGCGTCGCCTGGACGAGCTCCAGCGCGGTTTCGACTGCGACGCCGCCCGGGACGGGATCGACCATTTCCGCGAGCAGGCCTTCGACGTGATCCTGGGCGGCGCGGCGAAGGCGTTCGACCTCTCGGGCGAGGACCCGCGCACGGTGGAGCGCTACGACACCGCGGGCCTCCTCTCCGCCGACCGGGTCGACGCGAAGTGGAACAACAAGAAGAACTACGTGGATCACATCCGCACGCTCGGGAAGCTGATGCTGCAGGCGCGGCGGCTCTGCGAAGCGGGCTGCGGCTTCGTCACGGTGACCACGAACTTCGTCTGGGACTTCCACGCCGACAAGAACAACGCGACGGTGGAGGAGGGGCTGCGCTACGTGGGCGCCCCGTTCGACCACGCAGTGTCGGCCTTCATCGAGGACTGCGAGTCGCGGGGCCTGGGGAAGAAGATCCTGCTGGTGGCCTGCGGCGAGATGGGCCGGACGCCGCGCATCAACAAGGGCGGCGGGCGCGACCACTGGGGCGGCCTGGCGCCGCTCCTGCTCTACGGCGGGGGCCTCCGCATGGGGCAGGTGATCGGCGAATCCTCGCGCGACGCGGGCGAGCCCGCGGACAGCCCGGTGACGATCAAGAACCTGGTGGCGACGCTCATGCACACGCTCTTCGACCCGGGCCGCCTGCGCCTGGTCCGCGGCCTCCCCGACGGCATCCTCCGGCTCGCCGAGCAGGAGACGATCCCGGGGCTCCACTAGCTCCCGCACCCCGCCTGAAGCCCTCCGCGCTCACGGATCGTGGTGCCGCCGGAAGCTGTCCATGAAAGCGCGGACCAGTCCCTCGCGCTTGGGCCGCTTCTTCGTGATCACGTAGACGGAGACCCGGCCGAACCAGCGGCCCATCGGACGCTGCCAGAGCCCCGGAAGCCCCTTCCGGGAACGCCAGAGGGCGATCACCCCAAGGCCATACCCCTGCCGCACGTACTCCTTGACGGTGTCTCCCGCGAAGGCCTCCACCTGTCGCGGCCGGCCCCGGAACACGTCGTAACGCTCCAGCTGCGCGT
This sequence comes from Planctomycetota bacterium, assembly GCA_023261405.1. Taxonomy (GTDB): domain Bacteria; phylum Planctomycetota; class MHYJ01; order MHYJ01; family JACPRB01; genus JACQFK01. The sequence goes on along the minus strand of JAHFOZ010000108.1, from coordinate 11,473 downwards.
TGATCGCCGGATCCCGGAAGCTGTCGCGCGAGTTCACCAGCGGCCAGCGGCCCAATTCCGCGGGGCGAAGGCCCCGCCGCCGGGTGACCGGATGGCCCGGCGGGGCGATCAGGGTCAGCTCGACCTGGCAGCAGAGGCTGCACGCGAGCATCGGCCGCGTCTCGGGGGCGAGACTGCTCGCCGTCAATCCCAGGTCGGCCTCGCCCGATTCCACCGCGTCCGCCACCCGCGGGTCCTCCATCTGGCGGAGCGAGAGCTGGACGTCGGGGCGGGAGCGCGTGAAGTCGGCCACCACGTCGGGCAGCGCCTCGATCAGGATGCGCGAGGAGGACGCCACGCAGACCTTGCTGCCGAGACGCGTCCGCTCGGTCCCGAACTGCTCGCGGAGCCGGTCGATGTCGGTGACGAGCGGACTGGCCAGTTCGGCCAGCACGCGCCCCTCGTCGGTGAGCCGGCAGCCCCGCACGTGCGGCTCGACGAGGCGCACCCCGAAGTGCTCCTCGAGCGCATGGACCTGCTTCCACACCGTGGGATGGGCCAGGTCCAGCTCCCGCGCCGCCCCGGTCAGGCTCCCCAGCCGCGCCGTCTCGCAGAAGCTGCGGAGCTGCCGCAGAGTGATGTCCTTGTACGCGGGGGCTTGCGCATCGCGGGGGGGCATAGATGTAGTATGATACTACTGATATGACAGAAAGATATAGTACTTATTTAACTCAACCTGGAGCCCCGGGACGTGTAGGGTGTAGTGGTTCGACTCCATGGATCCGCCGGGTTGCCCCCCGCAGGTCAGCCCAGCGGATCAATGTGGACTCACCACGAGTGCCGCCCGCGGACGGTTGAAGGAGACCCGATGATCGTCGCCCTCCTCTGCGCCCTCCTCCAGTCCCCTGGGGAGCTCCAGGCCGGCTTCGGGGCCGTCGACATCACCCCGGAGATCGGCGCCTCCATCCCCGGCGGCTGGCGGGCCGTCCCGGGCCGGGGCGTCCTCGACCCGCTCTACGCCGTGGCATGCGTCATCAGCGACGGGACCACGCCGGTGGCGCTCGTCGGGGTCGACAGCATCTTCATCGGAAAGCAGACGGTGAAGCAGGCCCGCGAGCGCATCGCGAAGAACACGAAGATCCCGGCCGCGAACATCCTGGTGGCCGCGAGCCACACGCATACGGGCGGGCCCGTCCTCCTCTGTCACGGCGTCCCGGCCGACCCCGCCTACCAGGAGCGGGTCGCGAGCGCGATCGCGAAGGCGGTCGAGGACGCCTGGGCCGCGCTCCAGCCCTGCGAGGCCGGCGTTGGGCTCGGGAAGGAGGAGACGATCTCGTTCAACCGCCGCTTCCTCATGAAGGACGGGAAGGAGATCACGCACCCCGGAAAGCCCGGGACGCCCCATCACTCGAAGATCGTCCGCCCCGCGGGGCCGATCGACCCCGACGTCGGGGTCCTCGCCGTCCGCACCCCCGCCGGCAAGGTCATCGGCGTGGTCGTCAACTTCGCCTGCCATGGCACGGCGGTGGGCGGCGACCTCTTCTCGGCGGACTACATCGGCCCCCTCCGCAAGCATCTGAAGGCGGTCTATGGCGAGGCGGCCCAGGTGGTTTTCCTGAACGGGGCGTGCGGCGACATCACGCAGGTGGACAACCAGGCGCCCGGGAACGACTTTGGTCCCGCGCGCTCCGAGCTGATGGGCGGAAAGCTGGCCGCCGAGGCGGTGCGCACGATCGACCGCATGAGCTGGATGAAGACGCTCTCGACCGCCGCCGCCACCGAGACGGTGCCCGTGAGGATACGGCCCGAGCCCGACGTCGCGACCGAGAGGCCGGCGTTCGGTCTCGGCGCCGGCCCCGAGGACCTCTTCGCGGCCGAGCGGAAGAAGGTCGCCGAGCAGCGCGAGAAGACGCCGGTCGTGGACTGCGAGGTGCAGGGCCTGCGCATCGGCCCGCTCGGCATCGCCACCAACGGCTCGGAGTACTTCGTCGAGTACGGCCTCCGCATCAAGGAGGCCTCGCCCCACAAATTCACGTGGTTCGTGGAGCTCGCCAACGAGTACATCGGCTACGTGTGTACGGCCCAGGCCTTCGTGGCCGGCGGCTACGAGCCCCGGACCGCCGAGACGAGCTACCTCGCGCCCGACGGAGGTCAGAAGCTCCTCGAGGGCGCGCTGCGGGTGCTCAAGCGGGTGGCGATAAAGGAGATTCTGCGATGATCGGATGCGTGCCGGCCATTCTCATGATGCTCGCGGTCCAGGCGGCCCAGGAGCCCAAAGGGCCCGGGCCGAACGACCCCAAGGAACCGATCGCGAAGGAGTTCTCGATCGAGCGGGGCCGGGCGTTCCTCGACTCCGCGGCCCTCTGGTGGCAGAAGGAGAAGAAGTGCCTGACCTGCCATACGAACGTCGCCTACCTCTCCACGGGGGCGGGATACGCCTCGAAGCGCCCCGCGTTCCTGGAAGTCCGGAAGTTTGCCGAGGAGACGGTGAGCGTGCGGTGGGAGCAGCCCAAGGGTCCGCGCTACGACGCGGACGTCGTGGTCGCCGCCCTGGGTCTTGCGGTCAGCGACGCGGAGACGACCGGGAAGCTCCATCCCCTCACTTGGAAGGCCCTCGACCGGATGTGGGCCAAGCAAAGGCCGGACGGCGGATGGAACTGGGAGAAATGCGATTGGGCCCCGCTGGAATCGGACGACCATTACGGCGTGACGGTGGCGCTCCTGGCGGCGGTCCGGGCACCCGAGAACTACGCCGAGACGCCCGCGGCCCGGGAGGGCCTCATGAAAGCCCGCGCCTGGCTGGCGAACAACCCGCCGACCCTGCTCCACCACCGCGCGATGCTGCTCTGGGTGTCCAAGTACGCCGACGGGTACCTGTGCGAGGCGGACCGGGAGAAGACCGTCACGGACCTCCTGGCCCTTCAGCGCCCCGACGGAGGCTGGGCGACGGCTTCCCTGGGCCGGTGGAAGCGGACCGACGGGAAGGAGCAGGACCTGGAAACGAGCGACGGGTACGGGACGGGCTTCGTGCTCACCCAGGCGCGGCTCACGGGGATCCCCGCCTCCGACGAACGCCTGCGGAAGGGCATCGCGTGGCTCAAGACCCACCAGCGCGAGAGCGGCCGCTGGTTCACGCGCTCGCTCAACACGGACAGCAGGCACTTCCTGACCCACGTGGGGACCGCCTTCGCGCTCCTGGCGCTGCACGAATGCGGGGAGACCGGCCCGTAGGGGCGCGGCTGAAGGGCGATGCTGACCCTCCTGTTCTGCGCCCTCCTCCAGTCGCAGCGCGACCTGAAGGCGGGCTTCGGCGACGTCGACATCACCCCGGAGACCGGCGCGTCGCTCCCCGGCCGCTGGCGGGCCACCCCGGCGAAGGGGGTCCTCGATCCGCTCTTCGCCGTGGCGTGCGTCGTCAGTGATGGGACCACGTCCGTGGCGCTCGTCGGGGTGGACGGCATCTTCATCGGGAAGCAGACGGTGAAGCAGGCCCGCGAGCGCATCGCGAAGAACACGAAGATCCCGGCCGCGAACGTCCTGGTGGGTGCAAGCCTCACCACCACGGGCGGCCCGCTCCACCTCTGCCACGGCGTCGAGGCGGACCCGGCCTACCAGGAGCGCGTCGCGAACGCGGTGGCGAAGGCCGTGGAAGACGCCTGGGCCGCGCTCAAGCCCTGCGAGGTCGGCGTCGGGATCGGGATAGAGGGCTCGATCTCGTTCAACCGCCGCTTCCTCATGAAGGACGGGAAGGAGATCACGCACCCCGGGAAACCCGGGACGCCCCACCATGCCCGGATCGTCCGCCCCGCGGGGCCGATCGACCCGGACGTGGGAGTCCTCGCCGTCCGGAATCCCGGCGGCACGGTCAAGGCCATGAACTGGATGAAGGCCCTCTCGATCTCCTCCGCCGCCGAGACGGTCCCCGTGAAGATCCGGCCCGAGCCGGACGTCGCGGCCGAGAGGCCCGCGTTCGGACTTGGAAGCGGTCCCGAAGACGTCTACGCCGCCGAGCGGAAGCGGGTCGCCGTGGAGCGGGAGAGGACCCCGGTGGTGGACTGCGAAGTCCAGGGCCTCCGCATCGGCCCGCTCGGCATCGCCACCAACGGCGCGGGGTACTTCGCCGAGTATGGCCTCCGCGTCAAGCAGGCCTCTCCCCACGCATTCACATGGTTCGTGGGGCTGGCCAACGAGTACATCGGGTACGTGCCCACGGCGCAGGCGTTCGTGGGTGGGGGCTACGAGACCCGGACGGCGCCCACGAGCAAGCTCGCCCCCGACGGCGGGCAGAAGCTCCTCGAGGGCGCGCTGCGGGTGCTGAACCGGGTGCTGCCGAAAGGAGAAGGCCGATGATCCCCCTCCCCATCCTGCTGCTCGCCTTCGCCGGCCAGGCGGCGGAGTTCGCCCCGCGGGCGCAGACGCCCGCCGCCGGGACGATCCCCATCTACGCCTGCATCAGCGTCCCGCCGGAGGAGAGCACGCCGGCCCGCTACCGCGAGCTGGCCGAGGCGGGATTCACGACCAGCCTGACGGGCTTCCCCAATCTGGCGGAAGCGTTGAAGGCGCTGGACGCGGCCAGAGGCTCGGGGGTGACCCTCTTCATCATGTGCCCGGAGTTGAAGCGCGATCCCGCCGGGACGGTCCGCGCGGTGGCCGGGCACCCGGCCCTCGCCGGGTACCACCTGATGGACGAACCGTCCGCGGCCGCCTTCGCCGGGCTCGCGGCATGGCAGAAGGCGATCGAGGGGGTCGACGCGGCGCATCCCTGCTACATCAACCTCCTGCCCATCTACGCCAGTCCGCAGCAGCTTGGCGCGAGGACCTACAAGGACTATGTCGACCAGTTCATGAGCACCGTCCAGCCCCCGCTCCTCTCGTTCGACAACTATCCGACATCCTCGGGCAGGCTGGAGCCGCACGTCTTCACGAACCTGGAGATCATCTCCGCCGCGGCGCGGAGCGCACGGAAGCCCTTCTGGGGTTTTTATCAGACGGTGATCTGGGATGCGATGCCCTCGCGCACGCTCGCGCAGCTGCGCCTGGAGTGCAACAGCAACCTCGTGTACGGCGCGCAATGCATCCAGGCGTTCACGTATTGGATGCCCCCGTTTCCGGCGCATCGGGAGGCGCCCATCGGCCTCGACGGCAGGCGCACCGCCATGTACGACCGGGTCAAGGCGGTCAACGGCGAGATCCGCGCCTGGTCGCGCGTCTTCAAGGACGCCCAGGTCTCGGGAGTGACCCATGCCGGGAAAGTCCTTCCGTCCGGCACCCAGGCCTTCACGGCGAAGGGCGGGCTGAGCCGCCTGGAGGTGGGCGCGGGCGGCGCCGTTGTGTCGTTCCTGAAGAAGGGCGGCAAGGATTACGTCGCGCTCCTGAACAAGGATATCCACGGCGCATTGACTCTCACGGTCGGCTTTGACGATGCGCGGAAGGTGGTGGAAATCCGCAAGGAGGGCCAGGACAGGCCGGTTTCCGGACCGGAGTTCACGATCGCCCCTGGTGATCTCCTGGTCTTCCAGGTGTCTCCGTGATGATCCTGGTCCTCGCCTCCCTGCTCCCGGCCCAGGATCCGTCCCGCGTCTACAAAGAGTCGGAGGAGCTCTTCCCCAATCCCGAGCGCGGCCTCTACGTCTGGACCGACCTCGTGAAGACGACGGACTATACCGGCCAGGCGGCGAAGGGCTACCGGATCGTGCACGGCCTCGTGCATCTCGACGCCTACCGCGACGCGCCGCTGCCCCCGGCGTTCCTGGACACGCTGGCCGAGCGCTTTGCCGCGGTGCGGAAGGCGGGGATGAAAGTCCTTCCCCGCTTCTCCTATGACTTCACCGAGAAGGGGCAGGACGCGCCGAAGGAGCGGGTGCTGGGGCACCTGGCGCAGCTCAAGCCCCTGTTCGCGGCTCATGAGGACGTGATCGTCGCGATGGAGGCCGGGTTCATCGGCGCGTGGGGCGAGTGGCACTCGTCGAAGAACAAGCTCGACAAGCCGGAGGCGCGAAAGGAGATTCTGAAGGCGACGCTCGACGCACTCCCGAAGTCGCGCATGGTGAAGGTCCGCTACCCCATGGCCGCGAAGCTGATCTTCGGCGACGAGCCCCTGGGCGAGGCGGAGGCCGGATCGGGGAGCGACAAGGCGCGCGTCGGCCACCACAACGACTGCTTCCTCGCGAGCGCCGACGACGCGGGGACGTACTGGCCCCCGCCGATCGAGCCGCTGAAGAAGTACACCGAGACGTGGACGAGGCACACCGTGATGAGCGGCGAGACCTGCCGCCTCGCGCCGCCGCGCTCGGACGGGAAGACGGCGCTCGCCGAGCTCGCGCGCTTCCACTGGTCGATGCTCCACGAGGGCTATCACCCGGATGTCATCAGGGCGTGGAAGGACCAGGGCGCGTGGGAGGAGATCCAGAAAAGGCTGGGCTACCGTTTCGTGCTGCGCGATGCCTCGTGGCCCGCGTCGCTCGCGAAGGCCGGGACGTTCACGCTCACCGTCACGCTCAAGAACGCGGGATTCGCGTCGATGTTCAACGAGCGGAAGGTGTACGTCGTGTTCTCCGACGGGAAGTTGCGCCACGTCGCGGCGCTCGACGGCGCCGATCCCCGCCGCTGGTGGGGCGGGGAGGAGTCGAAGCTCTCGGCGAAGGTGACGGCGCCTGCGGAGCCGGGCTCGTATCGGCTCAGCCTCTGGCTTCCCGACATGGCCCCGGCCCTTCGCGACCGCCCGGAGTACGCGGTGCGCCTCGCGAACGAGGATGTCTGGGACGCGAAGACGGGGGAAAACATCCTGGCGGCCGAGGTCAAGGTCGGTCCGTAAGGCGACCGATGTTTCGTCGGCGACTCTCAGGTGGGGTCCCTCCTGATACGCGTCGCGAACCATCCCGGACGGACCAGGAAGTGATCCGGCAGTCCGACCAGCCGGGAAAGCGCGGATGTTCCTTCATCCGCACGCTTCTCGCCCGGACCGGGTGTTACTCCCGCCTTGAGCGCCGACGGCGTGTCCTGGAACTCTCCCCCAAGCCCGAGGGTCTGCCGGAAGGGCCCGTCGACCAGCGTGCCTGGCGCCAATACCAGTCCTACCTGAGCCGGGTCCGCCCGGTGGCCCGGGCGGAGTTTTGCCAACGCCTCATGGAGAGCCGTGGGCTCAAGAGCATCCGGGCTTTAGCCAAGGTGACCGGGGAAGACTGGTCCCGGGTGGCCCGGGTGCTCAAGCTCCTGGAACTTCCGGAACCGGTCCTGGAGTACCTGAGGACACACCACTCCCCCGCGATCGTCGACCGCTTCACGGAAAGGCATCTGCGGGAATTGCTAGAGTTGAATGACCCGGGTCGGATCTGGAAGCGCTTTCAGGAAATGCTCCGGGAAACCGAGACGGGGCCTTGACCTCTGTATGAAGATGTCATACACTCTCCTACGGAGGTGGCCATGATCCAGAAGCGCGTCCCGGCGAAGACCCGGAAAGCGACTCCCTTCAGCGCGCGGTTCAAGGAGGACACGGTCGCCCGCCTGCAGGCCTACGCCGAGCGGCGCGGTCTCTCGATGAGCGCCGCGGCGGAGCAACTCCTTGAGGAAAGCCTCCGGACCCAGGAGTTCCCCGGCATCGCCTTCCGCTGGTCCCCCAGCGGCGAACGGCAGCCATTCATCATCGGAACGGGCCTCAGCGTCTGGGAGCTGGCTCATGTGTGGGGGGACCACGACCAGGACGTGGACAAGCTTCTCAAGAACTACCCCCACCTCCGCGCCGAGCTCGTCCATGCGGGGATCGCCTACTGGAAGAAGTTCCGCCGCGAAGAACCGCCCGGATTCTGGTCGAGCGAACCCCCACCGCTAGCCAAGGTCGTCCGGGTGAAGGTTTGACGCGTGCCGAAGCTTCTTTTGGACGAGCACCTGCCCCCGGCCCTTGCCGAAGCGTTACGCAAGCGCAGCCTGGATGCCATCGCCGTCACCGAATCGGGCCTGGCCGGGCTCCCGGACGAACAGCTCTTCGCGAGGGCGGCCGAGCTCGACCGGGTCATCGTCACCTTCAACAACCCTGATTTCGTGGCTGAGATCGGCAACTTCGCCGCCGCGCATCCCAACCAGCAGGCTCCCGGAGTGATCTTCATTCCCGGCAAGAAGATCCGAGCGAGCGAGATCTCCCGGCTTGCGGCGGCGATCGAGGACGTGGCCGGGCGGGTGGATCGAGGCGAGGCGGATCCCCGATACGGATTGTGGATCATCTTGGGGTAGGAATGGAGTCAAGGTGATACTGTTCAACATTCCAGGAGACGTGGTGCATGAGCAGCCTGGGCAGGGAGCGAAGGGCATTCGAGAAGGAGTGTCTGAAGGCCTTGGCCGCGGCGGCGAAGGATTCCGGCTGGAAAAAGTCGGGACCGTATCTATTCCGCGTTCGCGATGAGTACTTCCTCTGCTCCACCCTCAGCGTACACGTCAACGACCACGTGAGCCGCGGCCTCCTGAAGGCCAAGCCGATGGGAATCGACCCAATCCTCTGGGACATCCTGGAGATGACGGGCAACAACAGGCAACCGCTGTCCCTCAGAGCCAACGGCGCATTCACCTGCACGGCCCTGCCCATTTGTGAGGGCACCCTCGAGAAGAAGGGGGATGCGCCCGAACAAGTCGCCGAGCGCTTCCTTCGCTTCTGCGACACTCAAGCCGGACTCTTCATGAAAGAAACAAAACGGATGCCGTTCACACAGTATGTGGAAAGGCACCCTAACCAAGTCGAGCGGGGGGCCTACGCCATCACGCTCGTAGCGAGCCTGATCCTTGACGGAGATCTCGATCGGGCCAGGACGGTGGCAGGGGACTATGCCACCGGAAGAAGGAACTCAGTCTCCAGCATCAGTATCGAAGGAAAATCGTTCCACGAATATGCTCTGCAGTGGCTTGCGCAGAGGGCGAAAAAGTAGGCCCCTGGCCGGGGGGACCCATACGGCATGGTTTGGGGTCCCTTCTGTAACACGCCGTGAAACGCGCCGGGCGGCCCTCGAGGCCATCCAGCACGCAGACCACCCCGGCAAGCTCAAGAATCTCGGTTGCCGCACCCTGCCGGCCAAAACCGGCTGCTACTCTCGACATGAACAGCGCCATCGTGTTCTAGAGCTTTCCCCCAAGCCCCAGGATCTCCCGGACGGGCCAGTCGACCAGCGGTCCTGGCGGCAGTACCAGGCCTACCTGGGCCGGATCCGCCCGGTTGCCCGGGCGGACTTCTACAAGCGCCTCATGGAGCGGCAGAATCTGAAAACCGTCCGAGCGATTGCCCGAGTCACGGGGGAGGACTGGTCCCGGGTTGCCAAGGTGCTCAAGATTCTGGAGCTACCAGCGCCCGTCCTCGACTTCCTGCGGACGCACGACTCCATCGAGATCTCAGGAACCTTCACCGAAAGACGGCTCCGGGAACTGCTGGCTCTTGGGAATCCGAGCAAGATTTGGAACCAGTTCCGATCCATGCTGAAGGAAATCTCCGAGGAAGTGCAGGAGAACTAACCAGCAATCCATTTGTGCCGCCTCTGAAGGGGCGGTCGTTCTTTGAAAAGCGGGAGCTCGGACGGTTCTATGAACAGGACCTGATGTCAGGGTCTGCCCACGATGTCAACAGATGAAGCCCGAAGTACCAAGCGAAGAAGCCGATCGCGCCTTGTGCGCGAGGGAGTCGGAAGCGGCCCCTCGTCCATTCTCCACGGTGCCCCTTCGGGGGCATCGACGAGGGGCCCTTCCGTCGTCCCGTCCCCCTGCCTTCGGGCAGGCAGAAATATTTAGCATCCCTTCTGTACGTGGCTCCCGAGGGATGGGAGCCATTGAAGCCCGGCGATGCGATGCGGGAGAGGAGAACTCGCGCCGTCGCCCGTGAACGAACCGGTTCCGAAAGCGCGCAGGCACCAGCGGACGGCCCCAGGGATGCTGCCCGTCCGCCGCCGGCGCCGCCCCACCCTTACTCGGGATTCGCACCGAACGTGACCGCAAGGTCCGGAGTCGGTACGGGTCGACCGGGGGTGGGGTCGGGAACCGTAGAGAAGCCAGGCATCCCGAATAACGTAGTCACCCGTCTTGGGGCTGATGGACCTGCCCGGTCCATCAGCCTGCGTCGGTCGGGGCCCCCGCAGCGGTCGCTGCGAAGGGGCCCTCTCCGGCGCATGGGTGTCGAACGACATAGACCCGTCCGGGCGCAAAGCAGGAGATCTGGTGGTCCGACGGCGGCCTTCGGTCGCTTCCGGCTCCTGCTCCGAGTCCCATGGCAACTCCGGGCTCGGTCAACAAGGCGGGGCCGCGCGTGGCTCTGCGGGGTTCCGATGCGTGCAGGAAACGGCGCCGAGCGCTGTTTCCTGCACGGGGTTACGCGGTGCTTCCTCACATAGCACCGTCTTTCCACGGGTTTCGCTGCTTCGGCGCGGAATCCAGCTCTGAACAACCCGAAAATTCGCGCGATTGTGAAGGAGCCACCCCAAGGGCAGACCAGGGATGGTCTGTCCTTGGGGTGGCGCGTCGAAAACCTGAAGGAGGTGGAACATCGGGATCTCGAAGATGAAAAACGAGCTTCACGCCCGGCTTTGGGGGGCCCAGCAGCGCTGGTTCGCCCTCAAGGACCGGGGGCTGACCAAGCACGACCTGAAGATGCAGGGCATCCGGGAGCGGGGGGACATGTTCTACGCCACCCGGGGGCTCATCTTCATGGGGTCCACCCGCCTGGCCTATGAACAGGAGCTCAAGCGGTTTCTGGACTACGCCCACACGGTCCGGGGGAAGTCGGAGAACGCCCAGATCGACAAGAAGGACTTCCGGGCCTACATGGACGTCCGCCTGGCCCAAGGTGGGGCCAAGACCGAGATGAACAAGATCCGGGCGGCCATCGTGAAGTTCGGAGCGTTCTACGGAAAATGGGAGAGCTTCCATGCGCTATCCAGGAAGCTCGGGGCGACGATCCGGGAACTGTCCCGCTCCGGCCTGCTCCGGGGCCCCGCCCGGCCGCACGTCACCCCGGAAGTGCGCCAGGCCGTCCTGGAGCGTCTAACCCACCTGGATAAGCTGGCAGAAGCACGAACCGGACCTCGAGCCTACGCGCTGGTGCTGGAGCTTCAGAAGGAGGCCTCCCTGCGCTCGATCGAAGCCACGGACCGCTTCAGCCGCCGGTCGCTCCTCGGCCTCGAAGACGACCGGGGAAAGATCTCGATCCTGGGCAAAGGCGGCCGGGTCCGGACCGCCTTCCTATCCGCGGACCTCTACCGCCGCCTGGAGACGCACTTCAGCCGATCCAATGTGGAGGCCCTGGCGCCCCGCCGTGCCTACCAGGTCGCCCTGCGTAGGGCAACCCTGGCGGTGGGTGGACAGGCGACCGGGAGCCACGCCCACCGTCGGACGTCGGCGGTCGAAGAGAAGAACTCGAGGTACAACGACCACTTGAAGGACGGGAAGACGACAAAAAAGGCCCGCCAACTCGCGGTCCAGGACACCGTCGAGCACTTGGGCCATTCTCGGAACCGAAGGGATTTGGCGG
>JAHFOZ010000107.1 GCA_023261405.1 Planctomycetota bacterium | reverse complement strand
CACCTCCTCGGGCACCGCCAGGCCCGCCCTGCGGCAGGCGTCGAGCGCGCGGAGCCCGTGCATGTCGTTGCAGGCGATCAGACCGAATGGACGGCGACGCGAACGGAGCCACCTTTTGAGGCGCTCCTGCGCCGTCTCCCATTCCGACCCGTCCACCTCGTGGACCTCCAGCGGTCCGGCCACCTCCCGCGCACCCGCGAAACGCTCGTCCGACCAGTACTCTCCGGGAATCCCCGAATACCCCAGGTTCCGCAGCCCGCGGTCCATCAGGTGTCGCGCCGCCTCGCGACCGATGGCCCGATTGTCGTTCAGGACCCCGGGAATCGACCGGCCCGGCCGGACGCGGTCATAGAGTCCCACGACGGGAATCCGGGCCCTCAGGATCCGCGGATCCTCGGTCCGGGTGAGGATGCCGTCTCCCCGCCAGCGATGAATCCAGGACGGAGGGGCCCCCCCCAGTTCGCGCTGTTCGAGGAAGATCGACCAGGGACCGTGGCTCCGCAGGTATTTCGCGATGCCCCGGAGCAACCCCCGGCCGTAGCTGATCGAGGATTCCACGATCAACGCCACGTGGGGGCGCCGGTGGGCCTGCCGGTGAATCATGTCAGGGTACAATATACATCGACGGCACCGGGAGGGCCATCGGTGCAAAACTGGATGTAAAATAACGATATACTTTTGCGCAAAGAGGGATGGCGCCATCCCCGCCCAGCAAGGTAAGGTGGCGGGCATCCGAAGCGGAGATTGAACGGATGAAAGCCATCCTGCTGGAGCAGCCCGGCACCTTCCGCCATGTGGAGGTCGAAGAGCCCGCCGCCCCGGGACCCGGCGAGGCCCTCGTCCGCGTCCACCGGGTGGGGATCTGCGGCACGGACTTCAGCGGGTTCCACGGGAAGATGCCCCTCATGAGCTACCCCCGCATCCTGGGGCACGAACTGGGGGTGGAGGTCCTCTCGACGGGCGCGGGGGTTTCAAACGTGCGGACCGGCGACCGCTGCGCCGTTGAGCCGTACATCAACTGCCAGTCCTGCTTCGCCTGCCGCCGCGACGGGGGAAACTGCTGCGAGAACCTGAAGGTCCTGGGCGTCCACACGGACGGCGGAATGCGTTCCCGCTTCGTTCTTCCGGCGCGCAAACTCCACCCGGCCCGCTCGCTCACGCCCGACCAGCTTGCCCTCGTGGAGACCCTCAGCATCGGCTGCCACGCGGTGGACCGCGGCGGGCCCCGGGCCGGCGAGCACCTCCTGATCGTCGGCGCGGGCCCCATCGGCCTGGCGGTCCTCGAGTTCGCCCGGCTGGCCGGCGCCCGGGTTTCCATGACCGACGTGAACGCCCAGCGCCTGGAGTTCGCCCGGTCCAAGGGCGTGCATCACACGATGCTCGTCACCGGGGACGGATCCGAGGTCAAGAAGCTCGATGACGTGACGGACGGCACCCGTCACGCCGTGGTGATCGACGCGACCGGGAACGCGAAGTCCATGTCCCACGCCTTCAACTATGTCGCCCACACCGGCACGCTCGTCTTCGTGGGCATCTCGAGCGACGCCATCAGTTTCCCGCACCCTCTCCTCCACCGGCGCGAGATGACGGCGAAAGGGTCCCGAAACTCTCTGCCGCGGGACTTTGAACGGATCATCTCCCTCATCGAGGAGGGTCAGATCGACACGCGGCCGTGGATCACCCACCGCACCGGATTCGCCGACTTCATCGGAAATTTTCCCGCCTACACGAAGCCGGAAACAGGCGTCATCAAGGCGATCGTGGAGGTGGAATGACCCCGCGCTTCGCGGTCACGGTCAGCCTGGTCCCCGAGGCAAATGGCGGCCCCTTCATCTTCTGGGGCGACCTGGACGCATCCTGCCGCCGGGCCCGGGACCTGGGATACGACGGCATCGAACTCTTCGCCCCCTCCCCCGCCGCGCTGGGGGACGATCTCGCCCGCTGCCTCGCGCGACACGGGCTCAAGCTCGCCGGGGCGGGCACGGGGGCCGGCTGGGTCCTTCACAAACTGAGCCTCACGGCCCCTGATCGGGAGGAACGCCTCCGCGCGCGGGAGTTCATCCGCTCCATCGTCGACGCCGCGGCCCGTCACGGGGCGCCGGCCATCATCGGATCCATGCAGGGCCGCTGGGGCGGTGCCGTGACCCGCGACGCGGCACTCGGATTCCTCGCCGAGGCGGTGGCCGACCTCGCGGCCCACGCGGGCCGCCTGGGAGTCGCCCTCCTGGTCGAGCCGCTCAATCGCTACGAGTCAAACGTGCTCAGCACGCTGGGGGACGGCATCAAGCTCCTCGAGAGGGTCGGGGATCCGCACGCGGGACTCCTGGCGGATGCCTTCCACATGAATATCGAGGAGCAGGACCTGGCGGGGGCCCTCCGCGCCGCCGGCCCGCGCCTGCGGCATGTCCAGTTGGCCGACTCGAACCGCCGCCCCGCGGGATGCGGCCATACGGACTTCGGCGCGATCGTCACCGCGCTCCGGGAGATCCGCTACGAGGGCTGGGTGTCCGCCGAGGCGGTCCCCTGGCCTGATCCCGACGCGGCGGCCCGCCGATCGATCCAGACCTTCCGGTCGCTCTTCCCTTAGGAGGCGCGCATGCTCAACCACGGGCTCATCCACCCGAAGATCCTGGAAGTCCTGGGGCGCGCCGGACACCACGGCAAGGTGCTGATCGCCGACGGCAACTACCCCGCGTCCTCGACGCTCGGCCCCAACGCTGAGATCGTGAGCCTCAACCTGGCGCCCGGAATCGTCACTTGCGCCCAGGTGCTCGAGGCGCTCCTCACCGCCATCCCCTTCGAACGCGCCAACACCATGATGTACGAGACCAGCGGACCCTACGCCCTCCAGGAGGATCCGCCCGCCTGGGGCAGGTACCGGGACGTCCTCAAGGCCGCTCAGTCGGACCTGAAGCTCGAACCCATCGGGAAGTGGGAGTTCTACAAGGCCGTGGCGACGACCGACCACGTCCTCACCATCCAGACCGCCGACCAGCAGCGCTTCGCCAATCTGCTGCTGACCATCGGCGTCCGGATGGGGTGATCGGAGACTTCCATGGAATTCCGCGCGCTCGGAAGGACGGGGCTCAAGCTCCCCGTCGTAAGCTTCGGCGCCTCGTCACTCGGCCAGGAGTTCCGAGCCATCGAGCTCGATGATGCCCTCCGGTCGGTCCGCACCGCGCTCGAGGTCGGGATGACCTTTATCGACACCTCGCCCTTCTACGGCCGGGGGATGTCGGAGGTCCTGCTCGGATTCGCCCTCCGCGGCGTCCCGCGGGAGAAGTACCTCCTGGGCACCAAGCTCGGGCGCTACGACCTCGCCCACTTCGACTTCTCGGCGAAGCGGGTGGCCGAGAGCGTGGACGTGAGCCTGAAGCGGATGGGAGTGGAGCATCTCGATATCTGCCTCTGTCACGACATCGAGTTCGTGGACATGGCCCAGATTGTGGAGGAGACGCTGCCCGCCCTGCGAAAGGTCCAGCAGCAAGGCAAGGTGCGCTTCGTGGGAATCTCGGGCTACCCCATGAGGATCTTCAAGTACGTCCTGGAGCGCGCGCCGCTCGACGTGATCCTCTCTTACAACCACTACACGCTCCAGAACTCGATGTACGGCGACCTCGTGCCCTGGTTGAAGTCGAAGGGCGTGGGGATCATGAATGCCGCGCCCTTCTCCGCCCGACTCCTCACGGAAGCCGCGCTCCCGCCCTGGCACAAGGCCACTCCCGAAGTCCGCGCCGCCTGCCGCAAGGCCGCCGGGCATTGCCGATCGAAGGGCGTGGACCTCGCGCAGCTCGCCCTTCAGTTCTCCTGCTCCAACCCCGACATCTCCACCTGCATCACCGGCTCCGCAAACCCGGAGCGCATCCGCGAGTGGGCCACATGGGCGGAGAGCCCGATCGATCAGCGCCTCCTCGCCGAGGTCCAGGCCATCCTCAAGCCCATCCACAACTGGCATTACTCCGAGGGCCGGCCCGAGAACAACGACGCCCCGGAGACGCCCCGATGAGCGAAGTCATCGACGCCCACCAGCATTTCTGGGACCTGAAGGTCTTCCCCCAGGAGTGGCTGGGCGTCCCGGCGCACAGGCCGATCCGCCGGAACTTCCTGCCGAAGGACCTGGCGCCCCTCCTGCGGAAGTGCGGCGTCGACCGCACGGTCTTCGTCCAGACGAAGCACGACACCGACGAGAATCGCTGGGTGCTGAGCCTCGCGGAGGAAACCCCGTGGGTCGCCGGCGTCGTGGGATGGGTGGACCTGGCGAGCCCTGCCTGCGAGGAGCAGGTCCTCGAGTTCAGGCGCCACCCCAAGGCCGTGGGCGTACGACACATCGTGCAGGACGAACCGGACGACGATTTCATCATCCGCCCTGCCATGCTCCGCGGGTTGAAGGTCCTCGAGAAGCACGGTGTCCCTTTCGACCTCCTCTTCTTCGTGAAACACCTCCACCATGCCGCGACGATCGCGCGCCTCTTCCCCGGCGTTCCCCTCGTCATCGACCACCTCGCCAAGCCGCTCATTTCCGAGCACCGCGTCCTGGGCTGGCTCGACGACTTCAGGGCTGCCGCGCGCTTTCCCAACGTCTCCTGCAAGCTCTCCAGCATGATCACGCAGGCCGACTGGAAGCGCTGGACCCCGGCCGACCTCAAGCCGTACGTCGTCGCAGCGCTGGAGCTCTTCGGCCCCGACCGCCTGATGTTCGGCTCCGACTGGCCCGTATGCCTCCTCGCCGGGACATACGCGGAATGGATCGGGGCCCTGAGGGAGATCCTCTCCACGCTCTCGAAGGCCGAGCAGGCCCGCATCTTCGGCGGGACGGCGGCCCGGTTCTACAGGCTCAAAGGAGACCCGCGATGATCGCCACCAACGCCGCCGCGCGCGCCGCCGAGGCGCGCCTCTTCACCGGGAAGGCCCGCCTGGCGCTGGCCGAGACCCTGTCCGCCGCGACCGGCTGGGACCGCACGTACGCGGGCGGGGCCCTCACGTACAAGGGCGCCTGGATCGTGTCCGGCCGGCGCGGCCGCGAGAGTGAGATCGCGATCGGCTTCGAGAAGCGCCCGCCCCGATGGGCCACCCCCCTCTCGAAGCTCCCCAAGGCGGTGAGGGACCTGGACGGGATGATGCTCTGGGTCTTCCGCGCCGTGCACGAGGTCTGCGCGGCCCTCCGGGACGCGCTGCCCTTCCTCTCGCCCCAGCCGGTGGGATCGCGCCCCTCGTTCGGGTTCGGCGATCGCACGGGACTGGCCATGCCGGGCCACGTCGCCGCCTTGAAAGGATCGAAGTTCTTCCCCGTCTTCGCGCAGCAGTCGATCCGCGAGATGGGGCGAACGCAGCGGACCCCCGACGAGGTGATGGACGCCGCGACGTTCGGCGCGCTCCAGTGCGGCTACACGAAGGGATTCGGCGCCGACGCGGACCATCTCAAGACCGCCCAGGACATCGACCGAACAGCGGCGGCCGGTTTCGTCATGTTCACCCTGGATTCGGCGGACGTCATCGTAAACCCGGCCGGGAAGGACGATGCTCAATTGGACGCCGAGTACGGGAAAGTCCTCGCCGAGGTCCCGGAGGCGCGGAAATGGGAGAAGCAGTACGCCGGGAAGACGTTCACGTTCCGCGGGCGTGGCGCCGCCTTCGCGATCGAGTTCGACGCGGCTACCTGGCGGGCCGCCCTGGTCAAGTTCGGGCGGGTGGTGATCCACTCCGCTGAGCTGGCCGCCCGCGTGAAGAGGGCGAAAAAAGGTCGCCCCTTCGAGATCGAGATCGCCGTGGACGAGACTCCGGTGGACACCACGCTGGCGGACCACGTCTTCATCGTGCGCGAGCTGAAAAAGCGCGGCGTCGCGGTGGCGGCCTTCGCCGCCAAGTTCGTCGGCGATTTCGAGAAAGGCGTGGACTACAAGGGGGACAAGGCAGCCTTCGAGCGCTCAATGGAGCGGCACGACGCGGTCGCCCGGGCCCAGGGCGGCTACAAGCTCTCCGTCCACAGCGGGAGCGACAAGTTCTCGATCTACCCGGCCATTGCGCGCGCCACCCGCGGTCGCTTCCACCTGAAGACCGCCGGCACGAGCTGGATGGAGGCGGTCCGCACCGTCTGCCGGAAGGATCCCGCGTTGTTCCGCGAGATGGTCGACTTTGCCCGGGAACAGTTCCGGAAGGACCGGGCGTCCTACCACATCTCGGGCGCCCCGGACCAGGTTCCGCCGCCCACGGCACTCAGGGACGCCGACCTCGAGCGGGTGTACGTTGTGGAGGACGCCGGCCGGCAGATCATGCACGTGACCTACGGCTCGCTGCTCACGGCGCGGACGGAGCAGGGCTGGCGTTTCCGCGACCGCATCCTCGATCTCCTGGTCCGGGAAGAGGAGACCCATCACGCGTGCCTGGCGCGCCACTTCGGGCGCCACTTGGCCCCGCTCCGGGGCCGCTAGTTCACCGCGGAAAACACGGAGAGAACAGAGGGCGCAAAGCCCCCTGGGACGACTCTTGGAAGGCCTCCATGGTCTCTGTGCCCTCCGTGGTGAATCCGGTTCACTTGCCGGGAGGAAGCTCCACCTGGAGGGGCTGCGGCCTGTCGGTGGACAACGGAAGCGTGTCGCCGGCGCGCTTCTGCTCGGCATCCAGGAGCGCGGTCATCTCCCGGAGGCGGACGGTCTGGGCCGGGTCAGCGGCCAGGTCCCGCATCTCGTCAGGGTCCTCCGACAGGTCGAAGAGCTGCGAGGTGTTGATCTGCGGATATCGAAGCAGCTTCCACCGCTCGTTCCGCACGCTGCGCTGGACGTCGCGGTAAGCGCAGAAGATCGCGTCCCGGGACTTTTTCTCCTTCCCCGCGAGCACGGGCCCGAGGCTTCGTCCCTCCACGCCTTCGGGGACGGGAACGCCCGCCAGGCTGCAGACGGTCGGGAAGACGTCATAGAGATAGCAGAACGCGTCCGACGTCGCGCCCCTGGGCACGCCCGGTCCCGACAGGAGGAGGGGAGCCCTCATGCTGTGCTCGTAGAGGTTCTGCTTCCCCAGGAGCCCGTGGCTCCCGAGGGAGAGGCCGTGGTCGCTGAAGAAGACGACCAGCGTGTCCTTGCGCCGGCCCGAATCATCGAGCGCCTTGAGGATGCGGCCGATCTGCGCATCCATGTGGGTGATCATCCCGAAGTAGTCCGCGATCTCCTTGCGGACGGCTTCCGGCGTGCGGGGCCAGGGGAGGAGCTTCTCGTCGCGGACCGTCATCTCGCCATTGTTGAAGGGGTGCTTCGGCAGGAAGTTCCCCGGCAGGGGCATCCTCGCCGGGTCGTACATCGACGCGTACTCGCCGGGCGGGGTGCGCGGATCGTGCGGCGCGGTGAAGGCGACGTAAAGGAAGAACGGCTTCCCTCCCTTGTGCTCGCCGAGGAATGTGACCGCGGCATCGGCGAAGAGCTCGCTCGAGAACTTCTCGCCGACCCGCTGGCGGTCCTTCCCGTACTTCCCCGCCGGGTCGAAGTCCTGCACCTGAACCTTGAACTGGTTTCCCATCCCGCCGAAGAAGACCGGGCCGCCCGAAGAAAAGGCCCGCGCGAACGAAGGCGGCGTGTTGTGCCACTTCCCGGTCCCGTAGGTGGAGTAGCCGGCCTGCTCCATGGCCTTGGGCCAGAGCGCCACGGGTTCCGGAAGCCGGATGCCCACGCGAAAGAGGGAGCGTCCCGAGAGGAACATCGCGCGGCTGGGCACGCACACCGCCGGCTCGGTGGACCCCATGCAGTACGCGCGCGTGAAGGCCGTCCCCTCGCGCACGAGCGAATCCAGGTGCGGCGTGCGGATGACGGCGTTCCCGAGCGCGCCGATCGTATCCGCCCGCTGGTCATCGCTCACGAGGACGAGCACGTTGGGGCGTGTCGGCTCCTGCGCCCGGAGCGAGGCGGCCAGAAGGAGCGCCGCGAGAAGGCGATTCACCGTTTCATGTCCCCCCGGCCACGGTGTTGGTATGCCCGACAGGAGTTGAACCTGTAACCTTTGGCTCCGGAGGCCAACGCTCTATCCAATTGAGCTACGGGCACCCGTAGAACTGCGGGACAACGAGGTTACGCGGGGCCCCCGGGGGAGTCAAGACAAACGCGGGCGGCAGCGCGGCAAGGCCCGTACTTCCAGCACTACGTCCTTCGGCGGCGGCCAGCCCTGCGGGGCGGCGGTGACTGGCGCTGAGGCCCGTCCACCGCCGGCGCCGGATTCCCGGTCACCTGCCGGATCCGGTCCCGCAAGTCCGCCGCGCGCTCGTACTCCAGCCGCTCCGCCGCCTCGAGCATCTCCTTCTCCAGCTCCGACACCGCCTCGGCGCGGTCATAGGTCGCCTCGTCCCAGCCTACCGCCTCGGCCGCGACCTTCTTCCCCCGGAGGATTTCCTCCACGCCGCGCCGGATCTCCTTCTGGATCGTCTGCGGGGTGATGCCATGCACCCGGTTGTACTCGAGCTGCAGGGTCCGCCGCCGCGCCGTCTCCCCCATCGCCCGCTTCATGGACTCCGTCTCGCGATCGGCGTACAGGATCACGCGCCCGCGGGCGTTCCGGGCAGTCCGGCCGACCGTCTGGATGATGGACGTCTCGGAGCGGAGAAACCCTTCCTTGTCGGCGTCCAGGATGGCCACCAGCGTCACCTCGGGCAGGTCCAGCCCCTCGCGGAGAAGGTTCACGCCCACCAGGCAGTCGAACTTCCCCTCGCGCAGCTCGCGGAGAATCTGCACCCTCTCAAAGGTCTGGATCTCGGAGTGGAGGTACTTGCAGCGCACGCCCTCCTCTTGCAGGTAATTCGCCAGATCCTCGGACAGGCGCTTCGTCAGGGTCGTGACGAGGGAGCGCTCCTTCCGACCCGCCCGCGCCTTGATCTCCGCGACGAGATCGGGCACCTGCCCCTTCGCGGGGCGGACCTCGATCTCCGGGTCCACGAGCCCGGTGGGGCGGATGACCTGCTCGATCACGTCCCCGCCCGCCGCCTTGATCTCGTAGTCCGACGGCGTGGCGGATACGAAGACCGCCTGCGGGATCCTCTCCTGCCACTCGTCGTAGCGGAGCGGGCGGTTGTCCAGCGCCGAGGGGAGCCGGAACCCGAAGTCCACGAGGTTCTGCTTGCGCGAGCGGTCCCCGTTGTACATCCCGTGGAGCTGCGGCAGCGTCGCGTGGGACTCGTCGACGAAGCAGAGGAAGTCCCCCTTTGGGAAGTAGTCCAGCAGCGTCGCGGGGGCCTCCCCGGGCTTGCGCCCGGAAAGGTGGCGTGAATAGTTCTCGATCCCCTTGCAGGTACCCACCTCGCGGAGCAGCTCGAGGTCGTACTTGGTGCGCGCCTTGAGCCGCTGGGCCTCCAGGAGCTTTCCCTTCGCGTTCAGCTCCTTCAGCCGCTCCTCGAGCTCGACCTCAATCGTGTACAGCGCGCTGTTGACTTTATCCTCCGGCATCACGAAGTGCTTGGCCGGGTATATTACAACTTCGTCATATTCCGACAGGGGCACGCCGCTGATGGCGTGGCACTCGGAAATCCGCATGACCTCGTCGCCGAAGAACTCCACCCTCAGCGCGGTCTCCAGGTAGGCGGGCCGGACCTCCACCGTGTCGCCCCGGACCCGGAACTTTCCCCGCTCCCCGTCCCCTTCCGTGCGCTCGTACTGGATGTCCACCAGCAGCCGCGCCAGCCCGTGCCGGTCCATCTTCCCGCCCTTGCGGATCGACACGGTCATCTTCCGGTAGTCCTCGGGCGACCCCAGGCCATAGATGCACGAGACGCTGGCCACCACCACCACGTCCCGCCGCGAGAGGAGCGCGCTCGTGGCCGCGAGGCGGAGGCGGTCGATGTCCTGGTTGATGTCCGCGTCCTTCTCGATGTAGATGTCGCGCTGGGGAATGTAGGCCTCGGGCTGGTAGTAGTCGTAGTAGCTCACGAAGTAGTGGACCGCGTTTTTCGGGAAGAAGTCCTTGAACTCCGCGTAGAGCTGCGCGGACAGCGTCTTGTTGTGCGTGAGGACAAGCGTGGGCTTCCTCAGGCGGGCGATCACGTGGGCCATCGTGAAGGTCTTTCCGGAGCCCGTGACGCCGAGCAGGGTGGAGTGGCGGTCGCCCGCGAGGAGGCGCGCGGCCAGCTTCTCGATGGCCTGGGGCTGGTCGCCCGCGGGGGTCATCCGGGAGACGATCTCGAACTCGGCCACGGCGCGGCCGATGGTAACAGATCACCCCGTGCGCTGGAAGCGGCGCGTGGGGACCGACTCGGGTCCCGGGCCGGCGCCCACGACCACCCGGTTCCGGCCGGCCTCCTTGGCGCGATAGAGCGCCTGGTCGGCCCGCTCGACGAGCGCGCCCGGGTCGGCCATCGAGCCGTCGACCTCCGCCACCCCGAAGCTGGCGGTGATCTTGATGCCGGCGATCTTGTGCGCGTCCACCGCCTTGCGCAGCCGCTCGGCCGCGTCGGCGGCGCTCGCGCCATCGGTCTTCGGGAGGAGGACCGCCATCTCCTCGCCGCCGTACCGGAACACGCTCCCCCCGCGCACCTTCTTCTTCAGGATCTCGGCCACCCCCTTGAGCACCCGGTCGCCGGCCTGGTGCCCGTGGGTATCGTTCACCTTCTTGAAGTGATCCACGTCCACCATAATGAGCGAGAGCGGCTCGCCGTAGCGCCGCGCCGCCTCCATCGCAAGCTGCCCCTGGGAGAGGAAATGACGCTTGGTCCAGAGGCCCGTGAGACCGTCCTGCACCGCACGCGTATAGAGGTCCGGCGTCTTCAGCGCCAGCGCCAGGAACTTCGAGAACTCGTCGAGGTGGAGGTCGAGGACCCTCATCTGCGCCTCGCGCGCCGCGGCGCCCCCCTCGACCGGGGTGCTAATCCGCGCCACGCCCACGATCTCGCGGTCCTTCTGGAGCGGCGCGAGGGCGTGGAAGCGACCCTCCTCGGAATCCAGAAGCACCTTCCCGCCCTCGAAACACTGGCGAATGCGGCGGTCCTCCTTCGACGGGAGGTCGAACTCCGTCCTCCCCGCGCGACGGGCGGCGCGCAGGACGAGCGCGTCGCCATCGAGCATCCACAGCTCGACGTCGCCGCCCAGGGTTTCGGCGGCGATGGCCAGCACGCGCTCGAAGATGGTCCGGAAGTCCACGTCCTCATTCAGGACCAGGCTGATCTCCCGTTCGGCAGAAAGGAAGTCCACGCGCGTCTGGAGTTCCTCCCGCCGCAGGGCGGACTCCCGCTCGCGCCCGGCGGCCGCCGCGGCCAGGGCACGGAGTTCCGCTGGAGGACGCAGGAAGAAGGCCGCCAGCCCTGCGAGCCCAACGCCGTAGCAGGACAGGGCGATGGCCACGGGGCCCGAGCCGCGCCAGGCGAGGAAGGCCCCCAGCGCGCCGGGCAGCGCCGCCAGGGCGAGGAAGAACTCAAGCCGCCTGAGCATCACTAATGTAATTCGGCGTTCCGCGGTGGGATCATGAGGGGGAGGCGGCCGGCTCCCGTCGCCGCAGCAGCGACCAGAACACCCCGCTCGCCGCCACCACCACGATCGACGTGATCTGCGAATCGGAGAGGAGCGAGGAGCCGAACCCGTGGCGCCCGGGATCGTCCCGGAAAAACTCCACCACGAACCGCGTGACCGCGTAGCCGGAGAACCAGGCGAGCGTGGTCTCCCCCGGACGCCGGCTGCGGCGCTGCACCCAGGCCAGCATCCCGAAGAGCGCCAGGACCAGGACCACTTCGTAGACCTGCGTGGGATGGACCGGGAGCGCCCGGGGCGCGCCCGCGGGGATCAGGCCGGCCGCGCGCTGGGTCTGGTAGGCCAGGGAGCCGGGCACGAACGAAATTCCCAGGGCCCCATCGCAACGCGGCCCGTAGCAGCAGCCCGCGAGGAAGCAGCCCAGCTTCCCCGACGTGAACCCGAACGGCATCTTCGCGGCGACGGCGTCCCACACCGGGAGGAAGGGGAGCTTCTTCCACCTCGCCATGAGCGCGAGCCCCGTCATGCCCCCGAAGAGCGCGCCCCAGAACCCGGCCCCCTCGCTCCACGCGCTGACGAGCGAGCCCCCGCGTTCCAGGCCCGTGATCCAGTGCGGAATGAAATAGAAGAGCCGCGAGCCCACCGCCCCGCCGACCGTCGCGGCGAGCCCCAAGTCTACGAGCCAGATCCAGGAGACGCCGGGCGCGGGGGCCATCCTCTTCCGCGCGAGCGACGCGGTGATCGCCACCCCCAGAAAGGCGAAGAGCTCCACCGGCGAGATCGCCAGCGGCCCCATCCCGACATGGAACGGCCACATGCGTCAGGTCAACCCAAGCGCCCGCGCATTGATGCAGTTCGGCGGGGACTTCCCCTGGAGCGCCGCCAGGCAGTTGCGCAACGCCGTCTCGACCATCGCGCGGCGCGTCCCGTCGGTGGCGCTCCCCAGGTGCGGGAGGAGGAAGGCGTTGTCGAGTTCCAGGAGCCCCGGGTGAACCTCCGGCTCCTTCTCGTAGACGTCCAGCCCCGCCGCGCGGATCCCGCCCGACCGGAGCGCCCGGACGAGGGCCGCTTCGTCGATCACCGCCCCGCGCGCGGTGTTCACGAGCACGGCGCCCGGCTTCATGAGCGCCAGCTCTTTCGCGCCGATGAAGTGGCGCGTGGCCGGGGAGAGCGGCACGTGAATCGAGACGAAGTCGGAGCTCCGGAGCAGGGTCCGCAGGCCGACCCGTCGGGCCCCCGAGACCCTCTCGAAGTCCGGCTTTGGGGAGCGCGACGTGTAGAGGATCGGCATGTCCCAGCCTGCCGCCCGCCGCGCCACCGCCTGCCCGATCCGCCCGCCGCCCACGATTCCGAGGGTCTTCCCGCGGATGTCCGTGCCGCGCAACATGTAGAAATCCCACTTCCTG
>JAHFOZ010000106.1 GCA_023261405.1 Planctomycetota bacterium | reverse complement strand
AATCGGTGCTGACCCCCGTTCCCCGCAGCAGCCTCGTGCAGAGGACGATGGAGCGCCTGCGGCGCGCCATCCTGGGAGGCGAGCTCCCGGGCGGCAGCCCCCTCCCCGAGGCCGCCACCGCCGCAAAACTCGGCGTCTCACGCGTCCCCGTCCGCGAAGCCCTCGTCGAGCTCGAACGCCAGGGCCTCGTCGCCTTCGACGCCACCGGCCGCACCTGCGTGCGCCGCACTTCGGTCGAGGACGTACAGGAGATCCTCACCCTGCGCGCCGCCCTCCAGGTCCTCGCCGCCCGCCGCGCCGCCGAGCGGGCCCTGCCGGAGGACCTCCGACGCCTCGAGGCCATCCTCGCTCAGACCGCCGAGACCCTCGACCTCACCGAGTTCAGCGCCCTGGACACCGCCTTCCACGACGAGATCGTCGCGATCGCCCGCCACCAGCGCCTGGCCCGGGCCTGGGCCGACCTGCGCGCCCCGATGGAACTCTGGCTCACCCGCCTCCACCGCAGGCGCGATGGCCTCAAGCGCGACGTCCGCAACGTCACCTTCCGCGCCCACCGGGAGTTCGTGAAGGTCCTCGCGCGCCGCGACCCCGACGAGGCCGCCCGCTGGATGGAGCGCCACTGCCTGAGCTGGAAAGCCGAGCTGGCCGGGCTCCGCGAGGACGCATGATGGCGCCGGCACTGATCCTCCTCTGGGCCCTCGGCGGCGCCGCCCAGGAACCCGACCTCGCCCGCGAGTACCGGGAACAGATCCGGCCGCTCGCGACCCGCTACTGCCTCGGCTGCCATTCCACGAAGGAGAAGAAAGGCGACCTCGACCTCGAGCGCTTCGCCACGCTCGACGACATCCGCAAGGACCTCCGCCCCTGGCCGCACCTCGTCGAGAACCTCGAGAACGGCGAGATGCCCCCGAAGAAGAAGCCCCAGCCGACCGATGCCGAGCGCAAGACCCTCATCGCCTGGGCCCGCTCCATGCTCGACGCCGAAGCCCGCGCCCGCGCCGGCGACCCCGGCCGCGTCGTCGTCCGCCGCCTCAGCAACGCCGAGCTCGACAACACGATTCGCGACCTGACGGGCGTCGACCTCGACCCGGCCCGCGATCTCCCCGCCGACGGCGCAGCCGGCGAGGGCTTCACCAACGCGGGCGACGCCCTCGTCACCTCCCCCGCCCTGCTCGCCAAGTACCTGGCCTCGGGCAAGGAGGTCGCCTCCCACCTCGTCCTGCTCCCCGACGGCTTCCGCTTCTCCCCCGCAAAGACGCGCCGCGACTGGACCGATGAGGCCGTCGCCGCCCTCCGGGCCTTCTACGCGCCCTATGGCAAGGACGGCGCCCCGTCCCTCAAGCCGTACCTGCTCGCGACGATCCGTCATCGCGGCGCCTTTGACGCGGAGGCCGTCGCCGCCAGGGAGAACCTCAGCCCCAAGTACCTCCGGATTCTCTGGGACGCGCTCCATGATCCGGCGCCACCCTATCCCGTCGGCCGGGTCCGCGAGCGCTGGCAGGCCGCGGCGGAGAAGGACGTCGACGCCCTGCTCGGGGAGATCGCCGCCTTCCAGAAACCCCTCTGGCGCATGGGGAAGATCGGCAGCTACGGGGGCGGCAGGCTCACGCGGGCGGACGCCGTGGCGCCCCCGCTCCTGGCGTCGCAAGCCTTCCGCGTGCAGCCCAAGGCCGTGCCCGGGCAGGACGAAGTGGTCCTGCACCTCGCGGCGCTCGGCCTTCCCGAGGCCGGGGCCGTGGCCTGGCGGAACCCGCGCTTCGAAGGCCCCAAGGGCAAGGTCCTCCCGCTCGCCGACTACGCGCAGTACGGGCCGCGCTTCGAGATCGACTTCCAGGCCGCCTTCGCGCTCACCTCGAAGGCCCTGGCCGCGCTCGACGGCGGCCCGAGCGAGGGCCTCGACCCCGCCTGGCTCGCCCGCTGGCGCGACCTGATGGGAGACTCGCGCGTGATGGCCACGGCCGTGCCGCTGGAGCGGCTCGACACCCCCATCCCCGTCAACCCGAAATTTCCGGGCCTCTTCGGCTGGCGCGTCGCGTCGGGCGATCTTCCCAGCGTCCTCTCGAATGCGTCGGACGTCGAGCATCGAATTCCCGGCCGCGCCTCGCCGCACCAGGTGGTCGTCCATCCCCTGCCCGATCGCTTCGTGGCCGTCGAGTGGCGCGGCCCGGGCGCCGGCAAGGTCCGCGTCGAGACGAAGATCGCCCACGCGCACGGCGGCTGCGGCAACGGCATCGCCTGGTTCCTCGAACAGCGCCGCGGCGAGCTCGCCACGCGCATCGACGACGGCGTCGTGAACGTGGGGGCGACGGCCTCCATCCCCGCCCGGGAGGTCGAACTGAAAGCCGACGACGCCCTCCTCCTGGCGATCGACGCCCGGGACGGCAGCCATGTCTGCGACCTCACGGAGATCGACTTCACGATCAGGGATCTCGAGGGGAACCGCGTCTGGAGCCTGGCGAAGGACGTCGCGGACACGATCACGGCCGGCAACCCGCACGGCGTCTGGCGCTTCGTGCACGGGCCTTCGAAGACGGGCGCGGCCCTCAAGATTCCCGCGGACTCCCTGCTGGGCCGCTGGCGCCGCGAACCCGCGCGCCGCGCCGAGCTCGCGCCGAAGATCCAGGCCCTCTTCCTGGGTGCGCGTCCCGCCGACGCGAAACATCCCGACCGCCTCCTCTACGACAGCCTGGTCAACGTCGAGGGCCCGCTCTTTCGCGGGCTGGACGCGGCGGTCCTGCCCAGGGGCGCGGCGCGCCGCTTCGGCGCCGAGTCGCCGACCCTCCTGCGCCTCCCGGCCGCGCTGTTCCGCGAGCACGCGTTCATGGTCGAGGCGGCCCTGGAGGGCGGGTCCGACCGCGCGGTGCAGTTCAGCGTGTCTGCGGAGGCTCCCCGGATCCTCGACGCGACCGCGCCGGTCGTCGCGACCGGCGATGCGGGGAAGCGGCTGCTCGCCGGGCTCGACGCCTTCCGCGCGCTCTTCCCTCCCTTTGTCTGCTTCCCGCGGGTGATCCCCGATGACGAGGTGGTCTGCCTCAAGCTCTACCACCGCGAGGACGAGCCGCTGCGGCGACTCTTCCTGGTCGAGGCGGAGACGCGCCGCCTCGACCGGCTCTGGGAGGAGCACCGCTTCATCACCCGCTGGCCGGTCACTGAGAACCAGAACCTGCCGCTCTTCATCGGCTTCGTCACGCAGGACGGCGGCGCCGAGGCCGTGAAATACTTCGAGAGTCTCCGCGCGCCCTTCAAGGTGCGTGCCGAAGCTTTCGAGAAGGACGTCGAGGCCTCCTGGCCCCGGCACGTCGAGGCCCTCGTGGAGTTCGCGGAGCGGGCCTGGCGGCGTCCCCTGGGCGCCGACGAGAAGGCCTCCCTCCCCGCGCTCTACGCGCAGCTCCGCAGCAAGGACATGCCGCACGACGAGGCCCTCCGCCTCGTGCTCGCGCGGATTTTGGTCTCGCCCTCGTTCCTCTTCCGCATCGAGGAAGCCGGGCCGGGGCTCGAGGCCCTCCCCGTCAGCGCCTGGGAGCTCGCCTCCCGGCTCAGCTACACGCTCTGGGCGTCGATGCCCGATGCCGAGCTCCGCACCCTCGCCACCGCCGGACTCCTGCACGATCCCGCCGTGCTCGCCGCGCAGGCCGCCCGCATGCTGAAGGACCCCCGGGCGCGGGGACTGGCCGTCGAGTTCGCCGCCCAATGGCTGCACGTGCGCGGCATCCGGAGCAGTCGCGAGAAGAACGAGACGGTGTTCCCCACGTTCGACGCCCCGCTCCGCGACGCGCTTTTCGAGGAGGCGGTCCTCGTCTTCCAGGACCTCTTCCGGAACGGCCGGCCCGTGGAGGAGATCCTCGAAGCAGACTTCACGTACCTGAACGAGAAGCTGGCGAAACACTACGGGATCCCCGGCGTGAGCGGACCGCAGTGGCGGCGCGTCGACGGCGTCCGCAAGCACGGCCGGGGCGGGGTCCTGACGCTCGGCGCCGTCCTGGCCCAGCAGTCCGGGGCCTCCCGCACGAGCCCCGTCCTGCGGGGCAATTGGGTCGTCGAGACGATGCTCGGCGAGAAGCTGCCCAAGCCGCCCGCCAACGTGCCCCAGCTGCCCGAGGCGGAGGGTGTCGACGGCCTCAGCGTCCGCGAGATGACGCTCCGCCACACGCGCGTGGCGGAATGCGCGACCTGCCATGTGCGCATCGACCCCTTCGGCTTCGCGCTCGAGGGCTACGACGCCATCGGACGACGTCGGAGCGGGATTGTCGATACCAGGGTCACGCTGCGCGATGGGACCACGTTCGACGGTCTCGAGGGCCTGCGCGGTTACCTGCAGGGCCGGCAGAAGGATTTCCGAAAGACGTTCACCCGGAAGCTCCTGGGCTATACTTTGGGGCGGAGCGTGACGCTCTCGGATCAGGTGTTGCTGGACTCGATGGACAGGGACGGCTTGACGCTGGCGGAGGCCGTCGCGTCGATCGTCCAGAGCCCCCAGTTCCGGCGCCACCGGGCGCTGGAAGCGACTCGTGCCGAGTAATGGGAACAATCACGATGGAGGAGAGCCCGATGACCACGCTGACGCGGCGCACGATGCTGAAGGGGATGGGGGTGTCGATCGCCCTCCCCTGGATGGAGTCGCTCCGGGCCCAGGAGGCCGTCGCCAAGCCGCCCGTCCGCTTCCTCACCGTCTTCGCGGGCAACGGGTTCCATGGGAAGGAGTGGTGGGCGAAGGGCGAAGGCGCGGGGATGGAACTGGGCAAGGTCCTCGAGCCGCTGGCCCCCTACCGGGAGAAGCTGCTCTTCATCAGGGGTCTGTACAACCAGGAGGCCGGCAAGGGCGGCATCCACAGCGCGCAGACGGGGAACCTTCTGACGGGCAGCCCGCTCGAGGGCGGCGGCGGGATCCGCTCGGGCGTGAGCGTGGACCAGTTCCTGGCGCAGAAGATCGGGCGCGAGACCAAGGTGCCGAGCCTGGTGCTCGCCTGCGAGGAGTCGATCTCGGCCCTCCACAAGGGCTACTCCATGATCTACAGCTCCCACATCTCGTGGAGCTCGCCGACGACCCCCACGCCCCTCGAGCTCTATCCCGCCCTGGCCTTCGACCAGCTCTTCCGCGACGAGGCCGGCAAGGGGGACGCGAGCGTGCTCGACCAGGTCGCCGGCGACGCGAAGACCCTCGGCAAGAAGGTGAGCCACACGGACCGGGCCAAGCTCGACGAGTACCTCAACTCGGTGCGGGAGGTCGAGCAGCGCATCCAGCAGGCCGGCCAGAAGGGGCGCCTGCAGGGGTGGAGGCCGACCAAGGAGGCCCCCGATCTCCCCCGTCCGGCCGACGGCATGCCGCAGGACGTCGACGAGCACATGCGCCTGATGGGCGACCTCCTGGTGCTGGCCTTCCAGACGGACACGACGCGGTTGGCGACGCTGAAGCTGAACAACGACCACAGCTCGATGCGCTTCCCGCACCTGAAAGTCGACTACATGATCCAGCACCTCCTTTCGCACACGGACAACGCCGACTGGCTCAAGGTCAACCGCTTCTTCACCGAGCAGGTCGCCCACATCGCCGGGAAGCTGGCGAAGACCCAGGAGGGCGAGACGACGGCGCTGGACCGGACGATGATCCTCTACACGTCGAGCATGATGCACGGAGCGAGCCACGACTGCTCGAAGCTGCCCGTGGCGCTGCTCGGGGGCCCGATCCGGGGCGGCCGCATCCTCGACTACACGGGCAAGCCGAACCGGAGGATGTGCTCGCTCTTCCTGTCGATGATGGACCGCTTCGGCGTCCACGAGAAGCAGTTCGGCGACTCGACGGAGCGTCTGTCGGAAGTCTAAGGGGATGCGCAGGCGTGTTTTCAACCACAAAGGCACCAAGACACCAAGACGCTCAAGGGCGCCCTTGGTGTCTGCGTGTCTTGGTGGTGGAATCGGTGTTCACGAATCAAGTTGGACTTGTTTCGTGAGCCGGGCCCGCCTCCTCTTGTCCGTCCTGCTGCTCTCCGTCTTCACCCTCGCGCCCCTGCGCGGCCAGGAGGCGCAGACTCCCTCTGCCCCCGAGGTGATCGAGCTCTTCGAGAAGAAGATCCGGCCCCTCCTGCATGCCCATTGCATCAAGTGCCACGGGCCCGAGAAGCCGAAGTCCGGGTTGAGGGTGGATTCGCGTCGGGCCCTCCTCAAGGGGGGCGATTCGGGGCCGGCCCTCGTCCCGGGCAGCCCGGAGAAGAGCCTGCTCCTGAAGGCCGTGAGGCAGACCGACGCGGACCTGGTGATGCCCCCTCCGAAGTCCGGCCCGAAGCTGCCCGAGGCGGCGCTGCGGGATCTCGAGACGTGGATCAAGGCGGGCGCGCCGTTCCCGGAGAACTCGGAAGCGCCGCCCGCGAAGCACTGGGCGTTCGAGCCGTTGACCGATCCCGCGATTGCGAACGGCGTGACCGGCAGCGCCGTGGACGTGTTCCTCCAGGCGAAGATCGGCGCGGTGGTCGCGCCTCCCGCCGACAAGCGGACCCTGATCCGGCGCGCGACGTACGACCTCACGGGCCTGCCCCCGAGCCCCGAGGAAGTCGAGGCGTTCCTCGTGGACCCGTCCCCGGACGCGTTCTCGGGGCTGGTCGAGCGCCTCCTCGCCTCCCCGGCCTACGGCGAGAAGTGGGGGCGCAAGTGGCTCGACGTGGTCCGCTATGCGGACACGGCGGGGGAAAACAGCGATTACCCGGTGGCGAACGCGTGGCGCTACCGGAACTACGTGATCGACGCCTTCAACCGCGACAAGCCTTACGATCAATTCATCCGCGAGCAGATCGCCGGCGATCTCCTCGCCGAGGGCGTGTCCCCCGAACGATATGCCGAGTTGATCGTCGCGACCGGGTATCTCGCGATCGCCCGGCGCTTCGGACACGACACCGACAAGGATATGCACCTGACCCACGAGGACGTGATCGACACGCTCGGGAAATCGGTCCTGGGCCTCACGCTCGGGTGCGCCCGCTGCCACAACCACAAGTACGATCCCGTGACGGCGCGGGACTATTACGCGCTCTACGGCATCCTGTCCTCCACCCGCTTTCCGTTCCCCGGATGCGAGGCCAAGCAGGCGCCCCGCGATTTCGTGCCGCTCGTCCCCGCCGACCAGGTGGAGGCGGAGCTCAAGCCCTGGCGCGACGAGATGGCGAAGCTGGACGGCCAGCTCAAACGACTGGAGACCGAGTTCGCCGCCGCGCGGAAGGGCCTGGGAAGTCCCGCGACGGTGGTCTCCCTCGGCACTGGGGAATTGAAGCCCGCCGGCGAACAGTCCTTCCACGCGGGGCAGGGCGATGACCCCAGGAGCTGGGTGACCGTGGGCGCCGGGGAGATGATCCAGTTCACCCTGCTTCCGCGCGCGAATCACGGCGCGGATTCGACCCTCCTCGAGCTGGAAGTCGTAGAGCAGGGCGGCAAGGGCCGGACCTGGAACCTGACGAACGACGTCCTCCCCGATTTCTTCGAGGGCGGCGCCGGGGCGCGGCATTCCGACGGCTTCGGCAACAAGGGCGTCTGGCTGCTCTACGATCTCGTGCCGGGGCCGACGCTCTTCACCGTCTTCGCCAGGGACGCCGACAAGACGCCGGGACTGCAGGTCTGGCGCGGGTCGGCCCCGGTCCCCGGCGCTTTCATCAATGTGCGCGACGAGGTCATCCGATTCGCGACGGTCACCCTGCCGGCCCGGAGCCTGGCGCTCCATCCCGGGCCCGGCGGCCCGATGGCGGTCGCCTGGCAGAGCCCGATCGACGGCGCAGTGATCGTGAAGGGGCGGGTCGCCAAGGCGGATCCGGGCGGCGACGGCGTGGCCTGGACGCTGGAGCGGCGTCCCGGGATCGGGAATGACCTCGGAGCTCAGAAGCCGGCGCTCGAAGCGATCACGGCCCTTAAACGGCAGCAGGAGGAGTGGACCCGGAAGAAGCCGCGCGTGGACGTCGCCTACGGAGTCATCGAGGGGAAGGCCGCCGACGCGCGCCTCCAGAACCGCGGCGAGCCCGAACAGCCAGGAGACCCCGTTCCGCGCAGGAACCTGGAGTTCCTCGGAGGCCAGGGGCTCTCGGATCCCGGGAAGAGCGGACGGCTCGACCTCGCGCGATGGCTGACCGATCCCAGGAATCCCCTCACCGCGCGCGTCATGGTCAACCGCCTCTGGCAGGGGCACTTCGGGCGGGGGATCGTCGCCACTCCGAGCGACTTCGGCACGCGGGGCGCGGAGCCCACCCACCCCGGGTTGCTCGATCACCTGGCCGGCCGGTTCGTGGCCGGCGGCTGGAGCGTCAAGGCGATGCATCGCCTGATCATGCAAAGCGCCGCGTACCAGCGGGCGTCGACCGCCGGTCCGGTGGCGGCCCTGAACACGACGGGCGCGCAGAGCGACCGGGGCGCGATCGATGCACCCTATGCGAAGTTCTCGCGGCGCCGCCTGGACGCCGAGGAGATCCGCGACGCCCTGCTCGCGGCCGGACAGGAACTCGACCGCAGTCCCGGGGCCGGCCATCCGTTCCCGCCGGAGAGCCAGTGGAAATTCACGCAGCACAATCCGTTCAAGGCGGTCTACGAAACCAGGAGGCGGAGCGTCTACCTGATGACCCAGCGCATCCAGCGCCATCCGTTCCTGGCCCTCTTCGACGGCCCCGACACCAACGCGAGCACGGCCCGGCGCGAGACCAGCACCGTGCCGACCCAGGCGCTCTACTTCCTGAACGATCCGTTCTTCCACGCGCGGGCGGAGTCCCTGGCGAAGGCCTTGCTCGCCCTGCCCGAGGCCGAACGGGTGGCCGCCGCGCATCGCACCTGCTTCCAACGGCCTCCGACCGACTCCGAGCGGGAAGGAGCCCGGAGGTTCATGGAAGCCTGCCGGGCCGCGCTCGGGGTCGCGCCCGACAAGACGGAGCTGGCGGCCTGGAGCGCCTATGTGCGGACGCTGCTGGGATCCAACGAGTTCATCTATCTGGACTGAGGCCATGAGCGATTGCACTTGTCCCCGCCGCTCGTTCATCCGGTCGCTGGCCGCCGGGTCCACCCTGCTCCCGGGTCTCGTCGCCGGCCTCCTGGCGGACGATGCCCGGACCGGCGACGATCCGCTCGCGCCCCGGCAGCCGCACTTCCCCGCGAAGGCGAAGCGGGTCATTTTCGTCTACCTGAGCGGCGGCGTCTCGCACGTGGACACCTTCGATCCCAAGCCGCGGCTCTTCGCCGATCACGGGAAGGAGATCAAGGCGGATCACCCCGAGATCAAGAACCGTCCCGGCTACGAAAGGATCTTCCTCAAGCGGCCCCAATGGACGTTCGAGCCCCGCGGACGCTGCGGCACGGAGGTCAGCACGCTCTTCCCGCACGTGGCCGGATGCGCGGACGAGATCGCGCTCATCCGGTCCATGCACACGTCTCATTCGAACCACTTCAACGCGACGCTCGGGATCCACACCGGGTCCTTCACCGTCGCGCGTCCGAGCCTGGGGGCCTGGGTGAGTTACGGCCTGGGCACGGAGAACCGCAACCTGCCCTCGTACATGGTCCTCGCCCCCGCCACCCCCTACGCGGGGATGCAGGTGTGGGCCTCGGACTTCCTGCCGGCCGAGCACCAGGGCACGTGGGTGGTCCCGGGGACGGAGCCGATCGCGAACATCAGGCGCCGGGCGTCGACGTCGCGCCTGCAGGACCTCGAACGGGCCGCCCTGCGCGAGCGGAACGCCGCGCACCTGGCCGAGCGGGCGGGGGATCCCCTCCTCGCGGCGCGCCTCCGGTCCTTCGAGACGGCGGCCGGGATGCAGCTCGAGGCGCCGGATGCCTTCGATCTTTCGAAGGAAAGCGACGACACCCTCGCCCTCTACGGGCTCAAGCGCGGACAGACCACCGGCTTCGCCTGGCAATGCCTGGTGGCGCGCCGCCTCTGCGAGCGGGGCGTCCGCTTCATCGAGCTGATCGACACGGGTTCCAGCGGCAACTGGGACTCCCACGGCGACATGATGGACCATGCCCGACTCGCCAAGAACGTAGATCATCCGACAGCGGGTCTCTTGCGCGATCTCAAGCGTCGCGGGATGCTCGACGACACCCTCGTCGTCTGGACGACGGAGTTCGGACGCACCCCCTTCAACAGCAGCGCCGACCACAAGGGCCGCGAGCACCACAACTGGGCCTTCAGCTCCTGGCTGGCCGGCGCGGGGGTGAAGCCGGGGATCGTGCATGGCGAGACGGATGAATACGGACTGCGGGTCGTGAAGGACGGGGTCCACGCGCACGACTTCCATGCCACGATCCTGCACCTGATGGGCTTCGACCACACGAAGCTCACGTTCCGGCACAGCGGGCGGGACTACCGCCTCACGGACGTGCAGGGAAACGTGGTGAACGCCCTCCTGGCCTGACGCCCCCGGCGGCAAGGTCATGTCCTTTCCGGCGGCTTGCCTCAGGGGATAGGACGGGGCTCGTATAATGAGTCAGTTGAACGTGCAGGAGCGGACATGGTGAATCTGTGGGCGGGGGTCCTCCTTCTCGCGGGGTCCGTGTCGCAGGAGGCCCCGGACGAGAAGAAGGTGCGGGAGATCCTGGAGAAATTCGACTCGGACGACGTCTCGGTGCGCGCGGCGGCGGAGGAGGAACTCCTGAACCTCGGCGAGACGGTGGTGCCGCTGCTCGAGAAAGCGCGCGCCGGGGCCGGGGCGGAGGCGAAGACGAGGATCGACGCGGTGCTCCAGGTCCTGACGATGGTCCCCAAGTGGGCGAAGGAATTCGCCGACGAGGCGACGTCCAACGAGGCGTACCAGAAGTTCGAGCAGGCCCTCCGCGCGAAGACGCTCGACCGCAGGCAGGCGGGGCGTATCCTCTCTCTGGTGATCCAGAACGACAAGGCTTCCGAGAACGCGCGGCAGCTCGTCCTTTCGGCGGCGGAGCGCCACCGGCTCTCCGAGGTGTGGCCCGCGCTCCTGCAGCTGGTGATCCGCGAGGACCAGGAGAACAACTACGCCCTCTCGTACCTCCAGCGGCTCAAGCCCGGCCCCGAGGCGGCGGACGAAATCCTGAAGGCCCTCCCCAGGGTGAAGTCCCGGCAGACGGCCCTGCAGCTCCTCCAGACCGCCGTGAGCCTCAGGCCCGACAAGTCGAAGCTCGACCTGGCGATCCGCGGGATGCTGGAGGGCGACCTGGACGAGAACCTCCGTTCGCAGCTACTGAGCCAGATCTCCTCGGGTCGGTACCCCATATCGCTCAAGACGGCCCTCTCGGTCTGGAAGGGGAGCCGG
Organism: Planctomycetota bacterium; assembly: GCA_023261405.1. Taxonomy (GTDB): domain Bacteria; phylum Planctomycetota; class MHYJ01; order MHYJ01; family JACPRB01; genus JACQFK01. The sequence goes on along the minus strand of JAHFOZ010000106.1, from coordinate 1,590 downwards.
CCCTACCGGCAGAACTACGGGACCTACGTACGGGAGGCGCTCCTCCGGGCCGAGCCCGACGATTCCGTGAAGGAACTCCTCGAGGGCCTGGGTTCCGCGGAGGCGGAGGAGGTGCTCCTCGCGGCGGACTATGCGGGGCGGCACAAGCTGGCCGACGCGGCGGTCCCCCTGGTCGAGGCGCTCCACCGCTTCGCCGGCGAGGACCGCGCGAGGGAGATCCCCCCAGGGACCGGGAGGGTCCGCTCCGCCTACTACGTGGATGAGAACCAGGTCCGACCCCGGCTGGGGCAGGTGCTCCGCACGCTCGGGATCGACGCGCAGCTCAAGAAGTGGCTCGGAGGCGCCGCGGGCGGGCCCCCGACGGCGGCCCTCCTCACGGTGGTGGGCGAACTGGAGCTCCGGTCGTTCGCGGGGGACGTGACGGCGATGCTGGAGGGGAAGGAGGCCCCGCTGCGGCGCGAGGCCGCACGGGTCCTGGGGACGCTCCGGCACGCCCCGTCGGTCCCCGCGCTCGAGGCGCGACTGAGGGACGAGGATGTCTCCGTCCGCCGCGCGGCGCTGCACGCGGTCGTCCGCATCCGCGGCTCGGCCGCCACTCCGCTCGTCCTCGCCCAGCTCCGGTCGGAGAGCCCGGACGTCCAGGCCGCGGCGTACGAGGTGCTCCCCTACATGGAGCCCGACGCCGTGATCGAGGACCTCACGAAGGACGAGAACCTGGCGAAGCCCCAGATGCGCTACGCGCTCGCGGTCTTTCTCGCGCAGAACGGCGACGCGGCCCTGCACCGCGTCATGGCCCGCGTGGCGGGGAAGATCAGCTGCGAGGACCTGCAGTCCGCCGTGCGCCTCGTGCAGGCGGCCAAGGCCTGGCGCTGATCGCGTGCCGGAAGGGGGGGGGATAGGATGTCCAAACGGGGAGCAGGAGTCAAGGAGAGGTGGGAGGAACGAGCAGGAGAGGGGTGAAAGCACGCGGGATGGGCTGGCTGGGAGAGGTGCGAGGGAGGAAGAGGAGGGGAGGAGAGAGAAGCTGGCGTTCACCCATAGCCAAGCCCGCGCCCCGCAGGGCGCGGGCTGAAAATTTTCCTCTACTCCTGAACGAATCCAAACTCGGCTTGTGGCGGGGGGCGCGCGGGCGACGCTTGCGGCGGGTCTTGGGGCAGGCCCATCGCCAGCAGCGCCCGGCGGATCTCCGGCTCCTCCTCGAAGAGGCCCACCATCCCCATCCGGCCCCCGCAGCGCGGACAGGAGAGCGGATCCAGTCCCATCGAGCGCTTGAGAAGCGTCGCCCAGTCCGTGCGGCGCCGCTTCGGCCGGCGTGCGGCGACTTCCTCCCGTCGGCCCGGGGGGCGCTCCTCCTCCCCTGCGGGATGGTCATGCGCGATCTGCTTGCACTCACGATCCCCGACGGGCGGCTCGGGGATCACCCGGCTCCTCAGACGGCTGTGCGGAGCCAGGATGCCTGAGTAATGCACCAAGTGTCAATAGCCGGGCATACTGCACCAGCGATGTGCGGGTGATAGTGCACCACTTCTGAGTCGATCCCCCTGCCCGAAATCCAGCGGCCGCTTTTCCAAAGATCAACGTCAACTTCTG
>JAHFOZ010000105.1 GCA_023261405.1 Planctomycetota bacterium | reverse complement strand
AGGAAGAAAAGCGTGTCGGGCTTCACCCGCGCGGCCACGCGGGCCACCTCCTCCCGCGTGACGCCCTCCACCCCGGCGATGATCTGCGCGGACGTCATGGGTTTCCCGTTCAGGCTCATCTCCACGAAGGCGCCGATCTTCCCCCCGGGGCTGTCTTCGCGCGAGCGCACCCGGTCCACGATCGTCCGCCGTGTCTTGTCCCACTCGTCGTCCGAGATCTTCCCCGCCCCCAGGTCCGCCATCTGCGCCTTGATCACCTCGACGCAGCGCGCGTACTTCGCCGGGTCGATCCCCGCCGTCACGAAGAGCATCCCCTTCGTCTGGTCGAGCGACGAATGGACCGCGTACGCCAGCCCCTCCTTCTCGCGCACGTTCGCGAAGAGCTTCGAGTGCGGAAACGCCCCCAGCACCCCGTTGTAGAGCACCAGCGGAAACATTTCGGCGTGCCCCCAGGTGATCCCCGTGCGGCACCCCAGCACGAGCTTCCCCTGCTCCACGTCGATCTTCTCCACGTGCTCCCGCAGCTCCCCGTTCCCCCCGCGCACCACCGTGGGCGGTATCTTCCTCACCGATCTCCGCTTGAACCGGAACGTCCGCGCCGCGAGGTCCGCCGTCCGTTTCGGATCCACGTCCCCCACCACGTAGAGCTCCATCGGCGACTCCGTCAGCAGCTTCGCATGAAGCCTCAGGAGATCCTTCGCAGAGATCGGCCCGATCTCCTCCAGCTTTCCGTACTCATAGCGGCTGTACGCTTCATCGGGGCACATCTCCTGGATGCACCGCTCGTACGCGTAGCTCATCCGCTCGTTGACCATTCCCTCGATCAGCCGCTTCAGGTTCTCCTTCTCCTGGTCCACGTACTCCTGGAGGAATCCGTCCTTCCTCACCACCGGCTGTGAGAGCAGCTTCCACATCATCCCAAGCGCCTTCTCCAGGGCCCTGATCCTCCGCGGCGCGAAGAGGTCGTTCACCACCTCGAACCGGAAGGCCATGAGGTGCCGCTCGCCGATCTTCACCACGTCCCCGCTCATGGACGCCCCGAACAGGTTTTCCAGGAAGACCGTGATCTCCCTCATCGTGGGCAGCCCGCGGCACCCCCGTCGCAGCAGTGGCGGGAGCAGCGCAATCCGCGTGGCGCGGTCGTCCAGCGCCTGGTGGACGTACAGGACGATCGTGATCGTCTTGAACTTCGACGTCGGATGCACGCACACGCGGAAGCCCTTGGAGGGCTCGAACACCTCGAAATCGGCGATCTTCATCGCTGAAAGAACCTTTCCAGATCGGTGAGAGTGAGCTTGATCGCGGTGGGGCGGCCGTGGGCGCAGCTCGCGGAGTAGTCCAGCGCGGCGGCGTCCTCCAGAAGCCGCGCGATCTCCTCCTCCGAGAGCTTCTTCCCGAACTTCACCGCCGCGCGGCAGGCCAGGAACTCCAGGGCGCACTCCAGAAGGGGCAGCTCCGGATCGGCCTCCCCGGTGAGATCCAGGAAATCCGTGAGGAGCGTCACCGGGTCGTGGTCCGCCAGCAGCGCCGGCACCGCCCGGACCGCCACCGCGCCGGGCCCGAAGTCGTCCGTCTCGATCCCGAACGATTCGAGGAGCTCCCGCCCGTCGTCCAGGCGCGCCCGTTGCGCCTTCGAGAGCTCCACCACCGCCGGCAGGAGCAGCCGCTGCCGCGCGATCGCCGCCGCCGCGTACTGCTTCCGGAATTCCTCGAGCATGATCCGCTCGTGCAGCGCGTGCTGGTCGATCACGCGAAGCCCGTCATCCACCTCCTCCACGAGGTAGCGGTTGTGGAGCTGGAAGACCCTGCGTCCGGTCGTCACGAGCGGCCGGGCCGCGGCCGTCGGCAGTTCCAGGACCGGCGGCTCGCCGGGTCCCCGCGTGAAGAAATCCACCACCGCGCGGGCCTGTCCCGGCTCCTGCGGCAGCGCCCCGGGCGCGACGCGCACGGCGAGATCGCTCCCCACGAGCTTGCCGCGGAGAGTTGCCGCGATCTGGTCGTGCAGCTTCCAGACGCTCCGGAACCGCACCTCCACCTTCGTGGGGTGAACATTCACGTCCACCTCCGAGGCCGGCAACGTCAGGAACACGAAGGCCACGGGATAGCGCCCGTGCGGGATCATCTCCCGGTACGCCTCATTCAGGCCGCGCAAAAGCACGCGGTCGCGGATGAAGCGCCCGTTCAGGAAGAACCAGATCGCCTTGGCGCTCACGCGCGAATACTGCGGCGGCGCGAAAAACGCGTGGAACTGCTTCGTCTCCGCCTCGCGCAGGGCCTCGGCCAGCTCCGTGCCGTAGAAGACGCCGATCCGGGTGCGGCGGTCGGAAGGCGGGAGCGCGTGGCGCTGCTGGCCGTCCACCCACAGCTCGAAGCGCACGTCCGGATGCGAGACGGCGAAACGGGCCACCGTGTCCTGCACGTGCTCGGTCTCGATCTCGACCGAACGCAGGAACTTGCGGCGCACCGGCACGCTGTGGAAGAGGTTCCTCATCTCCACGATGGTCCCGGGCGCAGCCGCGGCGGGCCTCACCGTCGAGGCCTCGCCGTTCTCCACCACCATCTCGGCACCTTCTCCCCGCGCTGTCCGGCTCGCGATCCGCACGCGGGAGACCGATCCGATGGACGCGAGCGCCTCCCCGCGGAACCCGAACGTGGAGACCCGGAACAGGTCGTCGGCCGTGGCGAGCTTGCTCGTGGCGTGCGGGGCGAACGCGAGGGGGATCTCGTCGGGGGGCATTCCGCCCCCGTCGTCGGTCACGCGGACCAGCTTGCGCCCCCCCTCCTCCACGTCCACCCGGATCTCGCGTGCGCCGGCGTCCAGGCTGTTCTCGACGAGTTCCTTCACCACGCTGGCCGGCCGCTCGATCACCTCGCCCGCGGCGATCTTGTTGACGACGTCCGCGCCGAGGACCGCGATGCTGCCCACCTCTCCACGTTAGCACATGGGCCGGGGGGCGTCCATCACCGGCCGATCAGCTTCTCCAGCGTCTCGACCGCGGCGTCATAGACTCCGAGCACGTGCGCCTTCTCGTGCCCGTCGGCGAAGATCGCCTTCTGCAGGATCGTCTCCTTCGCCCGCCTCACTTCCTCCAGCAGGCCGCGCGCGACCCCCGCGTCCCACACCGCCTTCCCCCCGACTTCGACATAGACCGGGCTGGTGTGCGAGAAGAGCAGCCCTCCGAGTTCGCTCTTCGGGAAGCCCCCCTCCGACGCGCCCTTCCCCGGCGGGGGCGGCGTGCGCAGCGCCAGCCAAGCCGGCCCCGCGAGGTCCACCTCGACATCCAGCACCGCCGTGTAGTGCCCGCCCGCCGATGCTCACGGGGCGGATCAGCTTCCGGAGGTCGAGGAACATGACGTGCCCGTACCCCTCGCCGGTGTACGAGAGCCCCGGCCTGTCCCCCGGGTGGAGGAAGTTGTGCCGGTGCTCCTCGCCATTCCCGAAGAAGACACCCGTGCGCTCCGTCAACTCGCGAAAATCATCCGCAGTGTAGCCGTTCGTGACGTAGTCCCGGTCCACCTCCGCGCGTTCCAGAACGGAGACGAAGAGCTCGTCGAGGCCGTCGGCCGCGGGGACCTCCGCAAGATAGCGGTCCGCCTCCGCGCGCGAGACCTTCTGCAGATGCAGATGCGTGTTCGCGCCCCGCCAGCCCTTCGCGCCGGCATCGTGGAAACGCCGGAGGGGGAGGCTCACCTCGGCCGCCTCGCGGTCCGTCACGTCGATCTCGACGCGCCCGAGCTCGGTCTCGAGCCCGTGCAGCGCCTCGAGCACCAGCCTCCCCCGAGCGACCATCAGGATAGCCGGACCGGGGAGGACGAACCAGCGGTTGGCAGGATGGCCGCCCTCCAGCCCCTGCCCGCGGCGCAGGAGCGGGGACAAGTCCCGGCCGTCCTCCGCACGCACGAGGCCGGGGATCGCCAGGCTGGTAGACGGGTCCAGCAGCCGGATCGTCAGGGCACAGCGCCCCGACGGCGCGGGCTGCGCGCACGTTACGGCCGCCAGCGCGAGGAGGCAGGCCGCCCCCTTCCGGAGGATCAGCGGCGCAGCCATTGCACCTCGTAGGGATACGGCCCGCCGGCCGCCATGGCCGCTGTCACCCGCAGGAAGTACGTGCCGGGCGCTGGGAGAACGAAGTCGACGTAGGGATCGGCGCCAGATCCGTTCACCAGCCCGGAACCGCCGTTGGAGGCAATGAGCACGATCAGCCCGGTCGGGTCCAGGAGCTCCAGCGCGAAGTCGGCGGACACCACCGGCGTCCCGAGGCGCTCGCCGGACACGGTGATCCGGAACCGCTCCCCTGCCGTGCCAGCGAAGCTGTAGACGTCCGCGGTATCGAGGTCCGAGAACATGGTCCCTGCAAGTCGGAGGACGGCGGGAATTCCGGCGATCGCCTCCGCTCCCGCGACGAGATCGTTCGTGTTGCCGCCCGCCTCGAGTTCCGGGGTTGCCGCCGCCTCCGTGCCGAAGGAGTTCGAGTAGGGGACGGCGAGCGCGGCGCCGAGACCCCCCTCGCGCAGCGCCGGGGTCCCCGTGACCGTCACCACGCTGCCCGCCTGGACCGGGACCGCGGGGGCGAACGAGACCATGCGGCCCCCGTCGAAGACCGTAACGGTCCCCGCGATGGGAGTCACGCCGACCGAGAAGACGAGCCCGGACGTGATCGTGGCGGGCTCCACCGGGCGCGAGAAGATCACCCGCACCGGGTTGCCTCCGTTGAAAGGGAACTGCGGCGAGCCTGCGTGGAGGTCCACCAGCGCGGGAAACACGGGTGCGGCCGTCAGGGGCCGCGCGAGGCCGAGGATCAGGAAGGGAACGGCCGGCGAGCTCCCGGGGAGCAGCGAGCCGATCGCCCCAGCATCAGGCCCGCCGTAGGCGCCCATCGTGTTGCGCGTCCCGTCGGCGTTGTTGAACAGGGGACTCGGGTCGCCCGCATTCGCGGCGGGAGAGCCCGGACGCAACCGGAAGTTCTGGTCGAACCCCATGAGATTCCCCGTCATCGCGAAGAACGGGTCGCCCGTAATGTTGCCGAACCCGGCCGCGGGACTCTGGTCCCCGATGAGCGACCAGCTCGCCCGCACGAGCGGCGATGCGTTCAGGTCCCCGACGCCGTTCAGGACGACGATCGAATTCCGGATGGATGCCTGGGAGAAGAGGCTGCTGGACGACGCGTTGATGCCGAAATCGGAGGTGGTCCCCCCCATCCCGTGTTGACGAATTGGGGGGTCATGTCCGGGCCGGCCAGGAACACGCCGTCGCCCGGGTTGTAAACGACCAGGCAGTTCCTCACGAAGATGGAGCCCGGATTCACGCCGGCCTTGCTGAGGACGAGGCCGTCGTCGCTGTCCACCTCCCCGTACCCCACCAGGTTCCGGCTGAAGTCCACGAGGCCGTGATCCGCGACCCGGACCTGCGTGCCGCTCGATTCGATGCCGATGCTCACCGTGTTCTGGCGGATGAGGGCATATGCGGCGTCGCCCTTCGCGGAATCCGTGAGGTCGTTATAATCGAGCTGCCGGGTGCTGTTCGACGCGTCGATGCGGTTGTTGAAGATCGTGGAATAGATCCGCCCGTTCGCCGCTCCGCCGGTGTAGACCTCCACGCTGAGGGCCTCGTTGGTCGCGGCGATCCGGTTGTGCAGCACGTCCAGGACGGTCGCCCCGCCCCCCGTCGCGTCCACGTCCACCATGATCCCGCTCCCGCTGGTGGACAGGATCGTGTTGGAGGCCACGGTGACGGAGGAGGCGCCCGGAGGTCCGAGCGGGTCCCCGAAATCGTTGTGGGTCACCTGGATCCCCGTGCCGGCAACGGTCATCGTGTTCCCCGTCACCTCCACCGTGGTCCGGCCGTTCGAGACGAGCGTGTCGATCTGGATCTCGTTGCCGGTGTTCGCGTTCGTATCGGTGATGACGTTGTTCTTCACGATCACGCCGGCGTTGTAGACCGTCCCCGCGGGATCGACGCCCATCACCTGGTCCACGTCGAGGCCGATGTAGGGCGTGCCGTCGGGGGTGGTCAGGGTGTTGCCTTCGACCGCCACCGAGAGGAGCCCCAGCGCCCCCGGCGGGACATGGAGGAAGAGATCGGGCGTGTCGCCGTTGCTCGGGGTGTGGATCACGTTGCCCTTCATGACGAAGACGAGTTTCCCGTCCGCCGGCCCTGCGACGCCCGGCGAGACGCTGTCCACATTGAAGGCCGTACTCTCGATCTGGGAGCACTCGTTGTCCTGGAACGTGTAGGACGCGGTCCCGCCCGCGGAGGGGATGATGTTCTGGAGCCGGGCGAACCCGCCGTCGCAGAGCACCATCCAGTTGTCCCGGATCACGGATGTGGTCGGCCCGTCGATGGGGTCACCCGAGAACGCGGTGACCAGATAATCGAGGTCCACCGCCTGCCCCCCCATGCTCACGAAGCGGTTTCCCTCCACCGTAAGCGATCCGCTTCCCACGTCGCCGAAGAACGAGAAGTCCTCGATGTGCACGGCATCACCGGCATCGACGAACTCCACCCGGTTGCCCCTGATCGAGACGGCCAGGGTCCCGGCGGCCGTCACAAGCTCCGGCTCGAAATCCAGGAAGACGCCGTGCGTGTTGGTCCGGAAAATGCGGTTGCCGTGGATTTCGATGGACGTGCTTCCTCCGGTCGGGACGATGATCGGACCCATGACGGTCCCTCCGTCCACGCCGATCGAGCCGAAAGGGGTCGCCTGCGAATGGCCGATGAAATTCGACGCGATCCGCATCGAGGCGGTGACGCCCCCGAAACTCACCCCGGAAGGCTCCAGCCCCAAGGCGGTCGAGAACTCGCGGAAGTCGTTCCCCACGATCGTGACCCGGTTGGGGGGCGTGGAGACGTTCGTGAGAAACGCGGCGGCGACCGCGGTGACCTGCCCGCCCGCCGGATCCCGGACGGTGCACCCGCTCACCTCAAGCAGGACGTTCGCGCCGAGGATGGCCACCACGTCGGCTTCCGTGATCCGGAGTCCGCGGAGCGCCGTTGGACGGCCAAGGTTGTTGACCTCGACGGTGAAGAGCCCCTGTCCCGTGCCGTCGACGGTCGAGAGGTTGGCGGCCGGATCGAAGGCGGCCAGGATCGCCGCGGCGGCCGGCTGCGTCCCGCCGAACGTGGACCAGTCGGGGAAGCCTCCGGTGACCGTGAGGGGCGTGGTGTCGCTGACCGTGAGATCGACCGCCTCGTTGTACGTCCCCGCCGCCACCAGGATCGCCGCCCCGCCCGGGAGCACCTCGCCCAGCGTGACGGCCGCCTGGATCGATGTAAACGGATCCGCGAACGTCCCGGTGCCGGGCCCCGGCGCGCTGTCGTCCACAAAAACCAGGAGCGTGTCCGGGATCGGGATGGCCGAGAGCTCCACCGTATTGGAATCGGAGGCGTTCGAAGTGTCCAGGGCGCGGACACCATAGAAGCTTTCCGTGCCGACGACGCCGGCAACCACGGCGGACGTGGCGCCCGCGGGCGTCGTCAGAAGCGGGGTCGCAAAATTCTGGCCGCCCGAGGTGGAAGCCCGAAAGATCCGATAGCGGATCGCCGCGGGCAGGTCGGCATCATCGTTGGCCGCCTCCCAGCCCAGGCGGATCTCCGCGCCTCCGGCCGTCACGATGGTCTTGAGGCCCGCGAAGACCGGCGGCTGGTTGGCGGAGGGTACCGCCGGCGGCGCCCCTGCGCTCACCAGGATCGGAGGGTCGGCCTTCTTGTGGCAGGCCGGCACGGCCGCAACGACCAGGACAAGCGCGATCCACCGGGTGGCGAGCCCCCAGGGGGCCCGCCGCCCGCGGACAAGCGGGGAAATCACTGCAGTCGAACCGCATGCCGCGACGGCCCGGGGTTTCACCATCGGCTTCCTCATTGCTGTTCCCATCGCTTCAGTGCCTGCGCGGCCACCGCGCGCACCGATTCGTTCGCATCCTTCTCCGCCACGCCGCGGACCAACGTCATAAGCTCGAGGGACGGCGACTTCTCCCGCGCCAGGCCGACGAGCGCCTCCCTTCGCACGTCCGCGGACTCCGCGCCTCGGGCGAGCGTGACGAGAGTCGAGAAGACTCCCGCTCGCTCCCGGAGCGCGTCCGGATCGTCCTTGTAGACCCGCAGCACATGCACGGCCCCGAGGCGCGCCGGCTCGCTGCTGGAGCCGAGCGCCAGGCCGGTGACGGCGGCGACGCGGTCGGGCGTGGCGCGGGCCTCCACCACCTGCAGCGCCAGCAGGTTTCGTCGCTCCTGCGCCTCCGCCGCAAGGTCCCCAAGCACCAGGGACTCGAGGGTGGGGTTGTCGAAATGTCCCGCGAGCAGCGTCCCCGCCCGCTCGCCCCCGGGCCCCTCTCCCCCTTCGGCGAGATATCGGTAGAATGCCGGGGGGTGTTCCGGGCTCTCGGAGGCCCACGAGCGCAGTTCCCCGCGGACCCCCTGGACGAGCCCCTGCGCGGCGCGGTGGCGATCCTCAAGGTCCTTGATCTGAGCCCGGAGCACCCCCCGTTCAGCGGCATTACCGGGGATGTCCTTGAGCCCGGACAGCTTCTGCTTCGCCGCCAGGATCTTCTCCTGAAGATCCCGTTCTTCACGCTTCATCGACTGGAGCCTGCCCTCCAGTTCAATCCCCTTCTGGAGCGAGGCGGCCCCGGACGGAGGAGTCCCGACGCGCCCTTCCCCGGCGGACGGCGGCACCCGTGCGAGCCGGCGGGGCTGCAGCTCGATCGCCGGCTCTCCAGGACGATCCGCAGCAGACGGATGGAAGGCGCCGCGATGGGGCGACGGCAGGGGCGCGGTGGACTCCGAAGGACGCGCCAGCCAGCCCAGAAGCAGGATCCCTGTCCCAAGGATGCCCACGGAGAGGACAGGCCTGGAGAGCACGGTCATGAGCAGACCGCCTTATTAGGGCAGCCGCCAGGGATTGTCAAGCAATAGGAAGGCGGATATGCTGTGCCCCCCGTGAGCCTCATCGCCGCCGCCGGACTTGGAAAGCACTACGGTGCCCAGGTACTGTTCACAGAGGCGGAGTTCACCCTCGTCGAAGGCTGTCGCGTCGGGCTGATCGGCGCGAACGGGTCCGGCAAGACGTCCCTCTTCAGGATCCTCGGGGGACTCGACGAGGACTTCGACGGCCGCTGCCTGCGCCAGCGCTTCCTCCGCATCGCCGCCCTCGAGCAGGATCCGACGTTCCCCGAGGGAGCCACGGTCCTCGAGGCCATGCTCTCCGCGGACCCGGAGCTCCTGGAGCTGGAGCGCGGGATGCGCGAGATCCATGAGGCCCTCGAGCACGGCGGCGACTCCGCGCGGCTCCTCGACCGGCTGGGCGAGATGCAGACCCGCTTCGAGGCGCGGAACGGCTGGGAGCTGGAGAACCGCGCCGAGCGGATCCTCGAGGGAGTGGGATTCCCCCGCGCCCTCAAGGAGGCGCCGGTGGCCTCCCTCTCGGGCGGCGAGCGCGGCCGCGTGGCCTTCGCGCGCATCCTCGTGCAGGAGCCCGACCTCTGGCTCCTCGACGAGCCCACCAACCACCTCGACATCGACGGCATCCTCTTCCTGGAGCGCTTCCTCCGGGAGAGCAAATCGAGCGTCGTCGTGGTCTCCCATGACCGCCGCTTCCTCGACCGGGTCTGCACGGAGACCTGGGAGATCGAGGGAAGGCAGTTCTGGCGCTACCCGGCCGCGTACAGCCAGGCCCGCGTCCTCCGCGGGGAGCGGATCAAGTCTTCGCGGCGCCAGTTCGAGAACCAGCAGTCGTTCATCGAGAAGGAGCAGGCGTTCATCCGGCGGTACCAGGCGGGCCAGCGCGCCCGCCAGGCTACCGGCCGCCTCAAGCGCCTCGACCGGCTCTCCCGGCTCGACCGGCCCGAGGACCGCGTCCGCGTCATGGACCTCCAGCTCTCCTCGGGGCACAGCCCGGGCTCCAAGATCCTCTCCCTCCGCGGCCTCGCCGCCCGCTTCGGCGAACGCACGCTCTTCCAGGGGCTGGAGCTCGACCTCATGCGCGGCGAAATCCTCGGCGTGGCCGGCCCCAACGGCGCCGGGAAGACCACCCTGATGCGGATGCTTACGGGCGAGATGCCGCCCTCCGAGGGCAAGGTCCTCTGGGGCGACCGGGTCGTCTCCGGCACCCTTTCCCAGCACGAGGTCTTCCCCGACGAGACGGCCACGCCCTACTCCTTCATGCGCGCCTGCGCCCCGCGCCTCACCGAGCAGCAGATCCGCAACCTGCTCGCCGCGATGCTTTTCCCCGGCGACGCCGTGGACCGGCCGGTGAGCGTCCTCTCCGGGGGCGAGCGCAAGCGCCTGATGCTCACGCGCCTCCTCGTCGAGGGTCGCAACGTCCTGCTGCTCGACGAGCCCACGAACCACCTCGACATCCCCAGCCGCGAGGCCCTGGAGCTCGCGCTCGCCAGCTACGAGGGGACGCTCATCGTCGTGAGCCACGACCGCCACTTCGTGGACCAGATGGCCGACCGCATGCTCTGGCTCGAGGACGGCGAGGCGCACCTCTGCGAAGGAGGTTTCACCGAGGCGCTGGAACGCCGTGAGAAGCGGAAGGCGGCGAGGGACGCCATCCGACCGGGCCCGCGTTCCGCCGCCCCCGTGCTCCCCTCCTCCCCGCCACCGTCGCCTGCCGCGTCGCCTCTCGCGCGCCTCAAGAAGGAGGAGATAGAGGACCGGATCGCCGACGCCGAGCGCCGCATCCGCGCCCTGGAGTCCGGATTCTCCACCCCGGAAGTCTACCTGGACGCCGCGCGCCTCCGGTCGGACCAGCAGGAGCTCGCCCGCGTCAAGTCCGAACTCGCGACCCTGGAAGCGGAATGGATGTCGCGGTAGGATGCCCCTGATGATGCTCCGCGCGTTGGCCCTCTCCGCGATCCTCGCTCCCGCCCTGCTCCCCGCCCAGGAGGCGAAGCCCGCGCTCCGCGACATCCGCGGGAACCGGCGCTCGCTCTCGGAGTTCAAGGAGGCGAAGGCGTTCGCCCTTTTCTTCGTGGGCGTCGACTGCCCGATGGCGAACCTCTATGTGCCTCGCCTGCTGGAGCTGCACCAGGCCTGGGCACCCAAGGGTGTGCGCTTCGTCGCCGTATACCCCAACGAGGCCGAGACCCTCGAGGCCGTGGCCATCCACTCCGACGAGAAGGGCTTCCCCTTCCTCGTCGTGAAGGACTACGGGCAGAGGCTCGCGGACAAGCTCGGCGTCCAGCGCACGCCCGAGGCGGTCGTGCTCGACAAGGACCACGCCGTGAAATATCGCGGGAGGATCGACGACCAGTACGGCGCCGCCTTCCGGAAGGAGAAGGCGACGTCGAACGACCTCGCGGACGCCCTTGAGGCCGTCCTCGCCGGGCAGGCCTTGAACGCCGCGGCGGTCGAGGCCGACGGGTGCCTCATCGGGCGGAAGAGCGCCCTCCCGAGGAAGGACGGCGTCACGTGGGCCCGCGACGTGGCGCCCATCGTCCAGAAGCGCTGCCAGGCCTGCCACCGGCCGGGCGAGATCGGGCCCATCCCGCTCGTCAGCTACGAGGACGCCGCCGGCCACGCCGCCATGATCCGCGAGGTGGTCGTGCAGAAGCGCATGCCCCCCTGGCACGCCGATCCGCGCCACGGGAAATTCTCCAACGACCGCAGCCTCGCCGCGGACGAGATCGCCACGATCGCCTCGTGGATCGACTCGGGCTCTCCGCAGGGCGACCCGAAGGATCTGCCGAAGCCCGTGGAGTGGCCGAAAGGATGGGCCATCGGCACGCCGGACGCCGTCTTCTCGCTTCCCCGCGACGTGGACGTCCCCGCGCAGGGGACGGTCGAGTACCTTTACTTCAACGTCCCGACGGGATTCGCCGAGGACCGCTGGGTGGAGCGCGCGGAGATCCGCCCGGGGAACGCCCGCGTCGTCCACCACGTGCTCGTCTACCTCAAGCTCCCCGGCAAGGGGGTGCATGCTCTGGACGGCTCCACGACGGCGCTGGTCGGATGGGCCCCGGGAGACATGCCCTTCATCGTCTCGCCCGGAACGGCCGCCCGCATCCCCAGGGAGGCGGAGCTGCAGTTCGAGGTCCACTACACGCCGATCGGGGCCGCGACGAAGGACCGCACCTCCGTGGGGCTCATCTTCGCGAAGAAGCCCCCCGAGCGAGAGACGCGGATGAACATCTTCGCGAAGCTCGCGATCGCCATCGTCCCCGGCGCCGGACACCACCAGGAGCAGTCCACGATGACATTCCGCGAAGACGTGCGGATCCTCACGCTCATGCCTCACATGCACGTCCGCGGCAAGAGCTACAAGTACGAGGCGATCTGGCCGGACGGGAAGACGGAGATGCTGCTCTCCGTCCCCCGCTGGGACTTCAACTGGCAGAGCGTCTACCGCTTCGAGACGCCGGTCTCCCTGCCCAGGGGCTCAAAGATCCGGCAGACCGCGCACTGGGACAACTCGGACAACAACCCGCTCAATCCGGACCCCTCGAAGAAGGTGCGCTGGGGCCTGCAGACCTGGGAGGAGATGTTCAACGGCTGGGTGCAGTACGTCCCTGAGAAGCCCGCGCGGTGAGCGCGCTCCTCGCCCTCCTCCTGGCCCAGGACGCGACCGTCACGATCAGCGTCCTCGACAAGGATGCGGACGCGCCGATCTTCGCCCGCGTCGTGCTCAGGGACTCGGCGGGAGGGCTGATCGGCTCCACGGGATACAAGACCCTGAACGGCCACTTCGTCCCGCCCGACGGCTGGCAGGTCCCGCTCGCCAAGGGCCGCTACTCGGTGCACGCCGACGCCGGATTCGAGTTCTTCGCCCACGACGAGACCTGGACCCATGAAGGCGCCGCCCAGAAGAAAATCGAGCTCAAGCGCTGGGTGAACTTCCGCAAGGACGG
>JAHFOZ010000538.1 GCA_023261405.1 Planctomycetota bacterium | reverse complement strand
GATCGATACGGCTGCTGGCATGTAGAACTTCCCCCCTCTTCCTCTCCGAAGGGAAGTCTACCACGACCCAGGACGAATCAATGATGCGCATTCGTATAAACTTAGAGACTTCTACTTAGGATACCGCGGCCGCCGCGACGGCGCCAGAAGTCGGCCTCCGGCAAGGACGGCTCGGAGCTCTGGGAAGTCAGGATGGGGGGAGGCGTTGAAATGGCTGAATCCTCCGCGGCCCTCGCGGATCTAAACGGGGACGGGGTGTCCGATGTGGTCGTGTGTTCCGGTGACGGGACGGTGTGCGCGTTGTCATGGAGGGACGGCTCGAGGCTGTGGGCGCACCGGAAGAGGCTCCAGGAGCGGCTCCAGGCCTGCAAATCCGGTCAGGGTCGGTAGGGGCAGGTTCTTTTCCTGGGGGCGTGAGCCACGTCCTGCCGGGCGCGGGCGTTCAAGTACTCAGCAGGAGGAATACCATGAAGCAGACGATCATGCTCGGTGCGGCGTTCGCGCTCGCGTTCGCGGTCCAGGCGGCGGCCCAGGAGAAGAAGGAGCCGGAGAAGACCGTCGTCACCGGCGCGCAGGCGCCCGAATTCAAGATCAAGGGTGCCGACGGCCAGGAGGTGGACCTGGCCAAGCTGACGGCCAAGGGGCCGGTGCTGGTCCGGCTCACGTGCGGCTGCTCGGGGTGCGACAAGGAACTGGACTACTTCCTGGCGATCAACGCCGCGTACAAGGACAAGGGCCTGACCACGCTGGCCGTCTTCAAGGAGCCGCAGGCGAAGATCGCCGAGTACGCCAAGCAGAGGAAGATCGAGATGCTCTACGCGGTCGATACGCAGGGCGACAGCTGGAAGGTTTTCCAGACCAAGGCGATGCCCACCAACGTCCTGATCGAGAAGGGCGGGCGGATCGCTTCGATCGCCGCCGGCTGCGATCCCAGCGGCCTGCTGGCCAACATCGTCTCGGAGAAAGCGGCCAAGCTGCTGGAGACGGATTCGGTCGATGTGAAGAAGAAGACGGAAGCAAAGAAGTCGGAAGAGAAGAAGGCGCCGAATCCGTAAGGCGGCCCCTGGAGGGGGACCCGGACGACGGGGCCGGGCCATGGCTCTGAGAGAGCGCCATCCCCTGGCGTATTGCATTCCCGACAAGACACCCCGCAAGGGGTGAAGCAGTCGGGCGCCGGGCGCGGCTCAGGCCAGCATGGCCTGGACGACGCTGCCGTGGACGTCCGTCAGGCGGAAGTCGCGGCCCTGGTAGCGGAACGTGAGACCCTTGTGGTCGATCCCCATGCAGTGCAGGATCGTCGCGTTCAGGTCGTGGACGTGGACCGGGTCCTTCACGATGTTGTAGGAGAAGTCGTCGGTCTCGCCGATCGTCGTCCCGGGACGGATTCCGCCGCCCGCCAGCCAGATCGTGAAGCAGCGCGGATGGTGGTCGCGCCCGTAGTCCTCCTCCTTGAGCGCGCCCTGGCAGTACACCGTGCGGCCGAACTCGCCGCCCCAGACGACGAGCGTGTCGTCCAGCATGCCCCGCTGCTTGAGGTCGCGGAGCAGCGCCGCCGACGCCTGATCCGTGTCGGCGCACTGGCCGCGCAGCCGCTGGGGGACCTTGTCGTGATGGTCCCAGCCCATGTGGTAGAGCTGCACGAAGCGGACGCCGCGCTCCGCCAGCCGCCGCGCGAGCAGGCAGTGATGGGCGTAGGTCCCCGGCTTGCGGACGTTCGGGCCGTACATCGAGAGGATAGCCTCGGGCTCCTTTGAAAGATCCACCAGCTCGGGGACGGAGGTCTGCATCCGGAAGGCCAGTACGTACTGCGCGATCCGCGTCGCGATCTCGGGGTCGCCCGCGGTCTCGAGCTTCATCCGGTTGAGCTCGCCCAGCTCGTCGAGCTGCCGGCGGCGCGCGCCCTCGCTGATCCCGGGCGGGTTGGACAGGTACAGGACCGGATCGCCCGTGCTGCGGAACTTCACCCCCTGGTGGCGCGACGGCAGGAACCCCGCGCCCCAGAGGCGGTCGTACAGCGGCTGGTCGTCGGGGCGCCCGGTCCCGCGCGAGATCATGACGACGAAGGCGGGCAGGTCGCGGTTCTCGCTGCCGAGACCGTAGGACAACCACGACCCCAGGCTCGGCCGGCCGGGCTGCTCGGCGCCGGTCTGGAAGAATGTGATCGCCGGATCGTGGTTGATCGCCTCGGTATGCATCGACCGGACGAAGCAGAGGTCGTCGGCCATCGTCGCGGTGTGGGGAAGGAGCTCGCTCAGCATCGCGCCGGATCCCCCGTGCGGCGCGAACTTGAACATCGACGCGGCCACCGGGAGCGACTTCTGCCCCGACGTCATGGTCGTGATCCGCTGGCCCATCCGGATCGAGCCGGGCAGCTCGGTGCCGTGCAGGGCGCGCAGTTTCGGCTTGGGATCGAACAGGTCGATCTGCGACGGCGCGCCGGACTGGTGCAGGTAGATGATCCGCTTCGCCCTGGGCGCGAAATGGGGGACGGTCGCGGGGTCCGAGGCGGACAGCTTCTCGTTGAAGAGCGACGTGAGCGCCAGCGCGCCCACGCCGAGCCCTCCGGTCCTCAGCATCGCGCGGCGCGAGTGCCGGGGCTCAGGGTGCCGACGATCAGACATGGCTATTCCCTCGTGACGGCTTCATCCAGGTTGAGCAGCACCGCGGCCTGCGCGGCGAAGGCCGCCAGCTCCGCGGGATCCAGCGTCTCGTCGCGCGGCGAACTTCCCGCGCCCAGGAGCTTCTTCGCCGCCTCGGGCTGCGACCTGAATTCCGCGAGGTGGCGCTCGGTGCCCGTCCGGAGGACCTGGAGCTCCGCCGCGGACGGTTTCCTCGCGAGGACCAGCCGGAACAGATGGGTCAGCCGCCCGTCCGTCGAGGGCCCGGCCTCCAGGAGGGCGCGCTGCGCCAGGTGTCGCGCCGCCTCCACGTAGATCGGCTCGTTGAGGAGCGCGAGCGCCTGGAGCGGCGTGTTCGTGCGGGAGCGGTTGACGGTGCAGACCTCGCGGCTCGGCGCGTCGAACGTCATCATCCCCGGAGGCGGGACGGTGCGCCGCCAGAACGTGTAGAGGCTGCGGCGGAAGAGGCTCTCGCCCTTGTCCGGCATGTAGACGTTCACGCCCGGCCCGTAGGCCATCTCCTCCCAGAGCCCGGCGGGCTGGTATGGCTTGACGGACGGTCCGCCGATCGTGCGCGCGAGGAGTCCGCTCGACGCGAGCGCCTGGTCCCGGAGGAACTCCGCAGGCAGCCTCAGCCGCGGCGCGCGCGCGAGGAGCCGGTTCTCCGGGTCCTTCGCGAGCAGCGCGGGCGTCACCCGCGAGGACTGCCGGTACGTGGCGCTGGCCATGACGAGCTTGAGGAAGCCCTTGATGTCCCACC
>JAHFOZ010000104.1 GCA_023261405.1 Planctomycetota bacterium | reverse complement strand
CTCCCAGCCCAACTATCCGCTTCAGTTTGACGCCCGGTACCAGAAGATATGGAGGACGTACCAGCGCCTGCTGAAGGAAATGCGGGACATCGATGATGCCTGGACCTGGCAGAGGGTACTGTGGGGCGATACGGGCCGCCAGCTCCTATCCTGCGGACTCTTAGGGGCCTGGAAGGCGCTGGCTGAAAGCATGCCCTACTACCGAACGGAATCCAGGCTTGGTTTCTGGACGGAGACACCCGTCGCCCCGGGACCCTTTGAGGCGACTTCCTACGGCCCCTGCCTGCTTGTCGACGCCCGTGATCTGGAGCCGGGTGAGGGACGATTGCGCAGCCGCTGGCTTGAGCGGCCCTTGTTTCCTGGAGCGGCCTTCATTGGTGCATCAGGATGCGACCAGATCCTATTCTTCCCCAAGCGCCAGCACGCGGTGCTGGTATGGCACCACTACCGAGTGGATGACAGCACAGCGGAGCGGGGGCTTCCCAGGCTCCTGGAACCCTGCCTGAAAGCTCTTGAGGTTCTTCGGACCCGAATTCCCCCGGACATCCATCTGAGGGGCCTGATGTTCGTGCCGCACCTTGAGGCCGAAGATCCTGCGCCTGTATCAAAGCGAGTTGCCGTACGCACGGCGAAGCTCTCTGGACCGGGAACCCCAGCTCTCCAGATGCACGCCATCGGCATTTCGGCCCATGCGGGGAATGATTCTGACTTCAAAGCGCGGTTCGCCGAGAGCGTCCAAGCCGCTCTTGAGGACATGCTCCGATGAGCGACCTTGCCGGCATAGGAGTCGACCTCACCCAGCATGTGCCTCAGCTGTTTACAGCCAGATGGCCGGAGGCGGTCAACGATGAAACCCGGACGAACAGCGAGCTGCTGGCCCGGCATTGGCCGCCGCGCATAGAAGCCTTTGGAGAGTTTGCCGCTTTCCCGCCCGTCGCTTTGCTTCCGTTCGTGCGTGGAGAGCCTCTGCTCGTAGGGGATGATGCGGCGCATCACCGAAGATCCATGGGACAAGCGTGGCCGCCGGAGGCAGAGGTTCCCTTTGGAGGAGACCCCAGCGCAGGGACTGCCAGGATCCCCCTCGCCGCCGCCTGGGCTGCGCTCCTGCCGAAAGGAGACAGCACGGAATCGTTGAGGGTCGCCGGGAAGGATCATGAATTTGCCTGGTCTCCTGACAGACATGAGATCGTCGTCAGCGCCGGCGGCATGCTGGCTCAAAGCACCTGGTATTACCTGAAGGCGTCCCGATTGCCCCTTCAGAACACGCTTGTCGCGATCGTTGTACCTGATTCCCTGGATGAGTCCGGGCAACAAGTCCTCCTGGACAGTCTCGCCCAGGCAGGATTGTCGCTTGAAGCCGTTCATCTCATCCCCCGTCCAGTGGCCACAGCCATCGCGTGGTGCAATTCCCCTCAGGGGAGCGAAGCTCCGGCAGCGCGGCGCACGGTTAATGGAAAGACCGGCAGGAGCGGCTGGCTCCGCGTCCATACCCAATCGCTCGATGCCTGGGAATCGCTTTCGATGCAAGTGCGGTCGCAGACCTTCGCCGGTCGAGAATGGCTGGTTCCCTGGCGCAGGCATAGCTCCTCGCCTGAATCCTCGTCCCGCCTGGCGCTTACCGGCCTGGGACTCGCGTTTGCCCTCTCACAAAGGGAGTCGGGGAAGGCCCCACTCGATCAATGGGGGCAGATCTTCTGTAGCGGGTGGCTAAGCAAGCGTCTTGGCGAAGGCGGGAAGATCGAAGGAGATCTATTGGATCTTCTGGAGAGGCCGTTTGGCTCCCCCCTCCTGGCGGCCGTACAAAGCCTCTCAAGAACCATTCCAAACGTGGCGCCTGTACTCGATCTGTTTGAGCGGGGGGATGATAGAAGCCTTCTGGAGGAGATCCGGGGCCGGTGGGAAAGCCAGGAGAAGGATGCCGGAGCCGAAGTCTCCCTATGCGGCGAACTCAGGAGCGGGGCCTTCGCATCCCTCTTTGATTCGTTGTGGCCTTCCGGTGTGAAGGGGGATCTATCCGCCTCCGGGAGAGGGGCGGCCCTGGCTGCGGCTGCGATTGCCAATAGATTGCCGGCCTATCAAGAGGCGCTGCTCCCCCTTGATTTGTTTGTCAGGGGTGTGGACGAACACGGCGATCCCAAGCCCTCCTGGAAGAAGCTTGTCAGTGATGAGGGAGCTGTAGCCGGCCGAGTCTGGAAATCGAGGGAACCCATCACCGGGCTTCAGATTGAGAAGTCCCAGCAGCAGCTGCTCATTCCCCTTCGCAGAGCAATTGCTGGAACCAAGGTGTACCGCAAGGTCAACACGGCACTGGCTGCGCCCGCCCGCAGGGATGAGCCGGTGCGCATCGATGTGGAGGTGAAACCGGGTCAGGGGTTTGCCCGCATCGTTGTCAATTCCGTGACGCCAGGAGTCTTTAGCGCACACTTGGACTGGACCAGCATGAAGGAAACCGGAGAACCGCAGCTTGATAAACTTGCTTATCTCCCCGGGGTATCGCGAGTCATCTGCGATGAACGCATGTTTCAAGCCGCAGGAAGGATATTGCTGTATGCCACGGAAGGGCTTAAACGGCGAGCTTGTAGTGATCTCGTCGGTCGTCTCAAGGAAGTGGTCAAGAAGCTGAACAAATTTCCCCTGGCGCATGTTGTGGAGAAGTTCCGTAGGGAAAAACAAGACATCGATTGGATGCTCCACTATGGGGTCCTTGCCTCGGATGGAAACCTGGAGAATCTGCCCAGCCCTGCGGTGATTCGAGAATTGCGGGAGGCCCTTGAGAAGCGGTTTTGGGAACTGCACCGGGCCAATGAGCTTCGCTCAGACCTGGGCAAGCAAATTCTCCGTGTCAGCGGCTGGATGTATCTGGCGATGCCGGAGGCCTGTTACAACCATGTCCGAAGCGTGGTCGAGAAGGCCAAGACTGGTACAGGCGTTCTGACGAGAGAGGTGTTGGATTGCGCAGGCCTAGCCTTTGAACGGCCCGATGACCTCAAGATCTTCTACCTGGCGGTCGCAAAGGCCCTGGCAGCAGGCAAGCGCCTAAACAATAACTGGTTAAGGGCGCTGCGCAATATCTGCAAGCTCAGGAATCATGCCCTTCATCCCGACGTACTTCCGCTCAAGATTTTGGATGCGATAGTGGAGCATCTGCTGACGACGATGAAATCGGAGCTGCGCACGAGGAAATTCGGTCAAATCTTCACGAACTGCCTGCAGATGCTGCCGTTCCTACTGAAGCGGCGACGGTATGAACCGTTCCTCACCGCCAATAGCGCGCTGGGCAGCCGGATTATCAACTTCCTGAGCGACCTCAGTATAAAGCAGAAAGACTTTCTGCCGATCAAATACCAGGGCATTCCCGCCAGCACCCTGAACTTCATCCAGATGAGCGCAACGAGCAGCGATCTGGAGCAGCTCCTTGGCGTTGAGGATAACGAGGAGAGCGACGGCGGGGACGGCGACGAGGATGCGTAGCCTGCTGCTCCGAGTCCTGGCGCAGGCAGCGGGACCTTTAACGCCCAGCGATCTGCGCGACGAGCTTCAAAAGCTGGGGGAGCGCAGCGATGAGGGGCTGATTCTCCAGGTACTCCGCCTGCTCAGCCGGGAGGGTTTTGTGCGCCTGGAAGGGGGAGTGCGATGGAGGCTTCTCAAGCTTCCAGATGCCGCGGAGAGCGCACCCATCCAGGACGAGGGAAGGGACCGGAGAGGGGGCGTTGTCACGCCCGGCATGAGAACGGTCGGCCTCCACTCCGAACATCCTGAAGCGGCCAAACGGTCCGAGCCGACAGGCCGCTGGGCCCTGTTCCGGCGTCTCTGCCGCTACTACAACGACTGCCTGCTGCAGGAAGATGCGCCCCAGCTCAAGTCCTACATCGATAATCAAGACGACACCTGGATTCAGCTGCCCCAGGTTCCCTGGGAGCGCCTGGCGTCCGAGCAGAGTTTCGCCACGGTCCTTTCGCTGGATCAGGCTGCTTTTACGCGGAGTCGGGCGCGACGAGGGAATGATGACTCCCTGTTCCTCGGCTATCCCCTGAACTTTGTGAAGCCGACGGCTCAATCCGGATTCCTGGTCCCCATCTTCGTCCAGCCCATGGAAGCAGACTGGCGTGCGGGTGCACTCACCTTGAAGCCGGACGGCCCGATCACCGTGAACGGGGCCTGGATGGGGTACCACTTCAAGCAAAGGAATGAGAGAGAGAGCTTCCTTCGAGCCATGGGCTTTCTTGGCGACGTGGATGAGGAGGAAGACGAGCGTGAAGCACGCGTCCCCCTCAGCTTTGCGGGGCTGGCAACCCAAGCGGCGCACTATTTGCACGATCGGGAGCGCTTTGCACAACCCATTGAACCCTTCCAGCTGAGACAAAATGTCGACTGGGCCAGCGCCAGACCAGGGTTTCACAATGTCGCGGTTCTGGCGCTTGGGCCGCGCTTGCGATACACGCGGGGATTGATCAAGGATCTAAGCCGGATCGAGCTGGAGTTCAGCGACGAACAGCTGGATCAGACGGCACTGGCGCACGTCTTCCCGCACGACGCCGCACCCCCAGGTCAGCAGGGAATAACCTCCGCCGGGCGTTCAGAATCCACACCCGGAGGTTCCATCAACAACAGCAATCCTGGACCCCGCGCACGTCCGGACCCACCAGCGGGCGTGAAAGCAGATTCCGAGGGTGAAAGGTGGATGCCCCAATGGGTCGCCCATCCCAGGATGTTGCAGGGGAGCCAGAAGCGGGCCGTTGAAAGCGCCATAGCGGCACCCGTTTCCGTAATTACAGGGCCACCCGGGACCGGAAAGTCTGAAGTCGTGGTGGCGATCTTGTTGAATCAGGCGTTGCGCGCCCGCACGGCTTTGTTTGCGAGCAAGAACCACCAGGCGCTTGAAGCGGTCATTCCTCGCCTAAACTCCTTTGAGGATGGGGGGGAATTGGTAGTCCAGGCTTCCGCCCGCGATTTGGCGATGCGGAGAAATTATCTCCAGAAACTCAGACAACTCCTGGCCCGCCCGCCGCACCGGGATACGGATGACGGTGACGAATTCCTGCGGCGGCTTTCAGAGAGATTCCGGGAGCAACAGGAAGCCGCTGATGGCCTGGCGCGCCTAGCGCAGGCGGGGGAGACGTATGGCCAGCTGAACGCAAGATTTGATGCCTACTTGAAGGATTTGCCGGAGAAGGGCGGGGACCCGGAATGGCTCCTGCGCTGGCCCCAGGGGATAGGAGATCTCCAACTGGAACAGTGGAGCAATGAGCTTCGGAACACCCTGAAGCCCCCGGAAAACCTCCTGGGACGTCTTTGGCGCTGGGTATTCCAGGCGCGGTATAGGGCCAGGCTGGAGGCAGCCCGGTCGGCGCTTCTTTCCCTGCCGAATCCATTTGAGGATCGCCCTCTCCCGGAGAATGGAGCGCCCATCGAGGCCTGGGATGACCTGCTAAGGGCCTGGGCGGCCTGGTGCGGGGCATCCCTCCTGCATCCCCAGCTCAAGAAGTGCGAATCGATCATCGCCGCGCTTCCCACGGCCGAGAAGTTCACGACAATCCTGGGTCACAGCCAATCTGAAGCTGAGGGAGCCACCCGCCAATGGATGGCATGGGCTGCCAACGGACTTCCGGGGGTCATGGAAGCTGCGGAGCGTGAGGCGCTATCCAATATTCGAGCCGGCATCCAAACGTGGGGGGAGGCCCGCTTTGCCAAGAACCTGAGAGATCATTTTCCGATCATTCTCAAGGCCTTCCCCCTCTGGTCCGTTTCGAATCTTTCCGCCAAGAGCACGCTGCCTCTGGTTCCAGGCCTCTTCGACCTGGTGGTCATCGACGAGGCCTGTCAATGTGACGTCGCGTCGGTCATCCCCCTCCTGGCGCGCAGCCGGCGGGTAGCATTCGTCGGGGACCCCAATCAGTTGAATCACATCTGCAACCTGGATGTTTCCATGGATCAGGCCCTGCTGCAGCAGAATGGGCTCACGGAACTCTCGGTCCAGCGCTTCGGCTACCGCACCAACAGCGCTTTCGATCTCGGGGATGCGTCCAGCTCGGTACCGGATTGTGCACGAGTCCTGCTAAATCTGCATTTCCGCTCGCACAGCCATATCGCGGACTACTGCAACGAGGCCTTTTATTCAAAAGCACTTCATGTCGTCACAGCAAGCGATCAGTTGAAGATCCCCAAGGGGAAGAGACCGGGTATCCACTGGAGCGATGTCAAAGGGGTCGTTCAGCCGGGTCCCACGGGCGCCTGGTGCGAAGAGGAGATCTCGGCCGTGCGGCAGGAGCTTCGCGCCCTCGCGACCCAGGGTTATGAAGGCACCATCGGGGTGGTGACCCCGTTCAAGCACCAGATGAATCGTCTCAAGGACACCTTGGATACAGATCCGGAGTTGCCGGCGGCATTTCGAGACCGAGTCCAGCTTCACATCGCAACGATCAACGGCTTCCAGGGGGGGGAACGCGATCTCATGTTCTTCAGCCTTTGCGGAGGCCGGGACATGCCCACGGGGGCGGCCACGTTCTTCCGGGAAAACAGGAATCTCTTCAACGTCGCGGTCTCAAGGGCCCGGGCGGTGCTGCACATCGTGGGTGATCGGGAATGGGCGCTGGACTGCGGCTTGGATTACATCAAGAAGCTTGCAGCCCGGACCCTCGCCAGCGAACCCGCGGCGTCCCCGACGACCCAGAAACCTTATCAGTCCCCGTGGGAGGAAAAACTCGCGGATGCACTTTCGGAGGTTGGGATTGCGTTCGTACCCCAGTATCCCGTGGCAGGGCGATACTTGGATCTCGCCATACTTACGCCGTTAAAGATCGACATCGAAGTGGACGGTGAAGCCTTTCATCGAACCGGCGGCGGCGGTCGTAAGGACGACGACCACTGGCGTGACTTACAGATGCAAAGCCTTGGTTGGAAGGTTTTCCGTTTCTGGGTCTACCAGCTCCGCGAGAGCATGAATGATTGCGTGGCTCGGGTTCAGAATGCCCTAGCTGAAGGACACCGGTCGCCTAAGGACTGATAGCCGGGCTGCCTGTGGACTGTGTCGTCCTTGCCAAAAGTGTCATGCCCGCGTATCTGCTTCCTGGTTTCGCGTTTCTAATTGTATCGAAATTCACTCCCCTCCGCGATCTCAACCTGCTCCCGGTCAACGGGCGGAAGGGTCTGAAAATATTCAGAGCTTCGGCTTGACGATTCGGACCCCGTCGGCGTTAATGGGGCTGAAGGCTGTATCGTTCTTTAATGCCACTGACGTAAGAAGCCGTGGTGGTGAAGCGGGGAGCACCTCGTCGTGCGACCATCGATGAGGTTAACGACTGGGCCGGTCTGGACGCCAACCTGTATTGAGACCGGCCTGTAAGCACGGATCCGGAGCTGCAGGGCTCGATCGGATCGAACACGCGTCGCCCCCCTGGTGTCGGCCGGGGACGGCGTTGGATGTACCGAAGTCGGTTGTTGCCGCCCTTTGGGCGCGCCAAGTTGTACCCGTTGTGCCCGGCCGGTTTCGACCGGCCAAAACCGCAGTTTCGCGGGCCTTCGCGCCCGTTGGATGTACCCCGACCCTTTTCAAGGGTTCACCTGCTCCCCGATTCCTCCACGCCGCGAGTGCAGGCGTAGCCCTGCCCTTCGCGTGACGTACAGGTGAACCGCTTGAAGTCCGTCCGATGGAGGGTCGGTCCCATGCCTGTTAGCCTTCTGGATCAGGTCCTGCCGTATCTCTCGACCGTCGTCTGGAAGCTGGAAGAGTGCTTCCACTTCAAGCGCGGCGTCGAGGCTGCCGACGTCGTCCAGGACATCGCCGTCCGCCTGCAGTCCAAGCTCCCCGTCGTGCGACCCGATCTCGACAAGTACCTCCCCCGCCTCCTCTGGTGCGCCTGCCTCAACCGGGCGAAGGATTACTGGCGGGGCTGGGAGCGCTACGAGCCCCGACACTGCGCGCATGAGGAGGAGGCGCACGCCTCCAAGGAGCGCACGCCGCTCAACATACTCGCCTCGAGGGAGGCTCGCGAGGCGATCGTGGCCCTTCTCACGGCGGACCAGCTCGAGGTCGCCCAGCTGGTGGAAGACGGCTTCAGCGTCCGCGAGATCGCCCGGAAGCTCGCCATCGGCGAGAGCACCGTCCGAATGCGGCTTCACGCGGCCCGACAGCGCGTGACGACCGCCGCCTGAAAGCGGCGCCCACTGCAAATGGCTTCCCGGACCGTGGACCCATTGAGAGGATATCGACATGACGTTCGTCAGCTTCCAGCCCATGATGCCGCACCTCCCGGAGGCAAAGCAGATCCTTCGCGAACGCTTCAAGTTCAGCGAGGAGGAGACGGAGGCGCTCATCGGCCAAGCGTTCATGCATTTCGGCAGGATGGCCCCCGGGGCTCAGCCCAGCAACCCGCGGCGCGCCCTGCTCGACGTCGTCCGCAAGCTCGCCGCGGCCCGGCGCCGCGAGGAGAAGGCGCGGGCGATCCTGGACAAGCGCCGGTAGGCGTTCGACGTCGCCCCAGGACCCCAAGGAGAAAAACCATGAACGAATCCATCTTCGCCCAGGTCTTCCCCTTCCACCGGCTCGCGGTGGACTATGTCGCCGCCAAGTTCGACGTCGGCAAGGAGGCCGCCTCCGGAGTGGTCCGGAGCGTCCTGGCCGGCCTCTTCCTGGAGGGGGGAAGAACCTTGGGCAACCCCAAGCGCTTCCTGCTCCGCGCGTGCCGCTGGAAGGCTCTCAAAACCCTCCAGCGGCACGCCAAGAGGGCCCCTGAGGTGCTCATCGCTCTGGAGGACGAGGACCGCGGGAAGTTCTTCGGGACGGCCTCCGAACCTGTCCGCGAGCAGCGGGAGGTCTTCGAGTTCTCGTTTGAGGGGCACAGCCAGGCCAAAGTCTCGGCCATCCTCGAGATTCCGGAGTCGACGGTGCAGATGCGGATCCACCTCGCCAAGAAGCGGATTGGCAAGGGTGCGGCATGAACGATTTCCCCAGCAAGGAAAGTCGTCCACGGCTGCGCTCAATCGCCGTGACCGCCATCGCGCCGTCCAAGTACCCCCAGTTCGGCAAGGACCGGGACCACTTGTTCATGCGCATGGAGGAAGGGGCCCGCACGAAGGAGGTCGTCGAGATCTTCGCGCACGTTCACGTCCAGAGGACGTTGGATCTGCGCTCGGCAAAGAGGCCGTCCAAGATGGCGAAGGCCGGTTGACAGTTCTCCTTTCGATGGTGAAATGAACGAATGAAAGCAATGCGTGGTCCAAGCGGCGGCGAAAAGACGGGAGCCCCCGTCCGAGTCTGCCTCTACGTCCGAGTTTCAACGGACAAGCAGGCCAACAAGGAGGACGGCTCGCTCGACACCCAGCTCGACCGCTTGATGACCTACGTGGACTTCAAGAAGACGTCGGGCGACCCCTGGACCGTCACCGAGAAGATCGTCGAAGGCGAACGGGACGGAAAGCGTCACGGCCGCACGGGCAAGAACACGGATCGCGACGGCCTCCGGCGAGTCCTCGAGCTCTCGCGGGCGAGGCTGATCGACGTCCTCGTGGTCACGAAGATCGACCGAATCTCGCGCAGCGTCATCGACTTTCTCACGCTCGTCAAGGAGCTGGATCTGCTCGGGGTGAGGGTGGTATCGCTCAGGGAGAGCATCGACCTCACCACTCCGAGCGGAAAGTTCCAGACCACTCTCCTCATCGCGCTCGCAGAGCACGAACGGGAGACCATCTCTGTCCGGACGCGGGAAAAGGTCGAGTGGCGCGCCACGAAAGGTCTCCCCTTGGGCCCTCCCCCGATCGGGTATCGGATGCAGGACAAGATGTACGTGGTGGACGAGAAGTTCGCCGAACACCTCCATACCTGCGACCGCCTGTACCTCGAGCATCACAGCACCCACGTGGTGCTCCGGGAGTTCCATCGCTTGGGCTACCGGACTCGGAAGGGAGGGAAATACAGCGTTCCCTTGATCTGCCGCATGCTGCGGAATCCTGCGTACGTGGCGAAGGTCGCCTACGGCGATCAGCTTTACGACGCCCAGTGGCCGGCCATCCGTACGCCGGAGATCCACGAGAAACTCCAGGCGCTCCTCGACGCGAACCAGCGTCGGCATGGAAGCGGGCGCCGGGAGAGCAGGGAGTACGCCTACCTGATCCAGGGCCTACTTCGCTGCGCCCGTTGCGAACGCAAGATGACTCCCCGGCCGGGCATGGGCAGGAACCGTCAGTACTATCCCTACTACGCCTGCACGGTCGCCGAGAAAAGCCTGGGCGAGTCCTGCCGCCGGGTCGGCATCCCTGCGGAGGCTCTTGACCAGGCCGTGATCAAATTCCTGAAGAAGCTCCAGCTGGAACCAAAGCTGGTCCATGATTTCGTCAAGCGGGCCAACGAGATGGTCTCGGACACGGCCGGGAAGCTCCGGGACGATCTTTCCCGCGTCCGGGAGCGCCTGGCATCGGTCCGTTCCAGACTATCCAGTCTGGCCGACATCATCGCTGAACGCGGGCGCGCCGCCATGGTGACTCTCGAGAAGAAATTGGAGGACCTCGAGCGCGAGCGAGAGGATCTCGAATCTTCCGAGGGCCGTCTGAAGAGGGATCTCGAAGCCGAGGAGTGCCAGGTCCTGGACGCTCAGGAGCAGATCCGGACGCTCGGCCTCTTCAAGGAGCTGATCGACCTCAACCAGGACCATCCCGAGCGGATCAAGACCATGCTTCCCCGGTTCATCGACTACGTGGTCTGGAGGGAGGAAAACGGCGAGGGGACCCTGGAGGTGGCGCTCTTCCCCCGGCTCTTCCTGTCCCCGGAGGACGCGACCCTGAAAACGATGCTCTCAGAGGTGGTGAAGCGCAGTGCCGAGGAGGCGTGTGGCTCGGCAGAGCCGTTGTTTCACGGCCGCGTATCATTTGGGGTGACCGACGGGACTTGAACCCGCGACAACCTGGGCCACAACCAGGCGCTCTAGCCAACTGAGCTACGGCCACCATGAGGCGAAAGACCGCGTGGACCGGAACATTATAGGCATGGCGCGCGGGGATTCAACCGAAAGGGTCAGCGGCGCAGCGCGGAGGCGTTCTGGAGGGACGGGGAGAGGAATCGCGCCACCGTCTCGAGGAACATCACCTCGTCGTTCGTGAACTCGCCCACGTTCGCCGCCTGGCAGTCCAGGATGCCCACGCAGGCGTCGCCCACGCGCAGCGGGATGCAGACCTCGGCAAGAACTCCCGGCACCCGCGCGAGATATATCGGGTCCTTCCGCACGTCGCGCACGTTCACCGTCTCGCCCAGCTCGAAGGCCTTGCCCGTCAGCCCCGTCTTGAACTTGAGGCGCGAACCCACCGCGAAGCTGATGGGGCTCGCGGTCGACTGCGCCAGGAGCACCAGCTCCTCCCGCTCGTAGTCGCCCTGGTAGATGGCCGCGTAGTGGCCCCCGCAGAGGAGCCTCACCGTGTCGACCACGCGATGGAGCATCGTCTCCAGCGGCACCACCCCGCCCCCCAGGCGCGAGAGGTTGTGCAGCGCCGCCACGCGCTCCTGCCAGCGCCGCGCCACCTCGTCCAGCTCCACCATCCGGATCGCGATCCCGATCTGCGAGGCCAGGAAGCCCAGGAGCGGCAGGTCGCCCTTCTGGAAGAAGCCGACCTTCTTCGATTCAAAATTAAGCACCCCGAGCAGCCGGTCCTCCGCCAGGATCGGCACCGCCGCCTCGGAGCGCACCTCGGAGTCCACCTGGAAGTACCGCTTGTCCTTGCGCACGTCCGCCACCACCGCCGGGACCCGGCGCTTCGCCACCCAACTGGCGATCCCCTCCGCCTCCTGCAGCCGCAGCGTCACCCGCGTGGGTCGCAGCTTCTTCCCCACCACCTCGTGCTCCACGAGCTCATGCCCCGTCTTGTCCAGGAGCATCAGCGAGACCTCGTCCGCCCCGAGGGCGTCATTGGCCAGCGTGCAGACCTCGTGAAGGAGCACCTCGGCATCCGAGATGGACAGGAGACGCCGGATCACCTGCGGGGCCAGCCGCTCTGCGTTCAAGCGCGTGATCTTCGCGGCTCGGGAAGGCATGACGGCCATTTTCACTCCAGGGCCCCCTGAACACAACCGTTTTCAGCCCCACCCTCACCCGTGAGTTATACACGCCAAGCCCCCTCATCCCTCGGCCGAGCGACAACGCCGGCACGCCGGCATTGCGCCCCCCCGGGGACCCCCTTATAATCCCCTCGCGTGAAGAACCCCCGCGTCTCCTTCGTCTCCCTCGGCTGCGCCAAGAACCTTGTGGACAGCGAGGTCCTGCTCGGCCACCTGGCCAAGGGAGGCTTCGACCTCTGCGCCGACTACAAGCAGTCCGACGTCGTCGTCGTCAACACCTGCGGCTTCCTCCAGGCCTCCGAGCAGGAATCCATGTCCACGATCGAATCCATGGTGGAACTCAAGGGCAAAGGCCGCCTCAAGGCCGTCGTGGTCGCCGGCTGCCTCCCCCAACGCTACGGCACCGATTTCGAGAAACGCCTCCGGGGCGTCGACGCCGTGCTCGGGATCACCAACCGCGAGAAGATCGCCGAGGTCTGCTCCACACTCCTGGAGAAAACGGGCCCCAGGACCCCCCTCAACCTCGTCTCGACCGACCTCCCGAAGTACGAGATCGACCGCGACCGCGTCCGCCTCACCCCGCGCCACTCGGCTTACGTCCGCCTCTCCGAGGGCTGCGACCACACCTGCGCCTTCTGCGTCATCCCGCAGATCCGCGGGAAGTTCCGCTCGAAACCCATGGACGTGATCGTCGCCGAGGCCGAGGAGCTCGCCCGCGACGGCGCCCGCGAGATCAACCTCATCGCCCAGGACACCACCTCCTACGGCCTCGACCTCTACCAGAAGCTGGTCCTCGACGAGCTCCTCCGCAAGCTCGAGG
>JAHFOZ010000103.1 GCA_023261405.1 Planctomycetota bacterium | reverse complement strand
GGAGTCTGCGGCCAGCGCGCGCCGGTAGAACGCGGCCGCCTCGCCGTAGAGGCCCTTCTGCTCGCGGGCCGCGCCGAGCCGGAAGTCCTCGTCGGCGGTTGAGCGCTCCAGTTCGATCATGAAGCGCCGGTGCCAGATCACCTCCAGCTGGTCGTAGGAGATGAGGCACTTCCCGCCGCCGTACTCCTCGCACACGATTTCGCGGCGGCGGTCGTTATAGCCGCTCACGACGTAGTAGTGGAAGTCCCCTGCGTAGGCCACCATGAGGATCGGCGGCATCTCCCGGTCCACGGCCTTCTTGATCCGGCCCACCGTGCCGTCCACGAGCGAGGCGCGGAGACCCTGCTGGCGGGCGGCCAGCACGATCATGTTCCCGGGCGTGCCCGGGCGCTGGGGATCGCGGATCAGCGCGGAGACCTGCTCCACCGTAGCGGGGAGGCCCCAGAAGTTGAGCACGGCGGCGAGGGTTTCGGGCCCGCATTCCTGCGTGAGGCGGCTCTGGGGAAGAGCAACCGAGCGCGGCACGACCACGTACCCCAGGGCGGCGGCGTCGTCGGGGAGGTGCGCGACCTTCGAGCCGACGCCGACGCAGCCGGCGAGGAGGAGCGCGGCGAGGGCGCTTGCGGCGAGCCTCATCGGGTTTCCCGGTTGTCCCCCAGGGGAACATCCCGGCGAATCAAGGCCGTCGAACCGCTGGTGGCCCTACTTGTAATACAGCCTCTTGAAGTAAAGGGTGAGAAACGTCACGCCCAGGACGGCGCCGCCGACGACCCACTCGTACCAGTAAAGGCGGCCGGCCGGCTGGAGCCGGTCCGGGCTCTGGGCGAAATAGGCCACGTCCGCGGGCGTGAGGCGCGCCACCTCGACCTTCGCGGTGGACGGGCTGGCGCCCAGATGCTCCAGGCGCTCCTGCACGATCTGCTCCGCCTTCGCGTCGCTCTCCACCCGGCGGGCGGGGAGGACGTCGGCGAAGCAAGGCACCAGGAGGAGATGGGCTGCCATCAAGATCAGCAGTATCTTCTTCATAGCGTCCTAGTCATATGTCTGATGGAGGTTAGCGATCGTGATAATCGCGCCCGCGAGGAAGACGGCACCGAAGACCCACTCCCACCAGAGGTTGTCCGATTGGCCGCCCCACATCTCCTGGCCCGCCAGCTGCAGCCGGTCGGGGTGCTGCGCAAAGTACTCGGCATCGTCCGCCGTGAGGCGCTGGACCTGCGCGCGGGCCGTTTCCGCCGTGTAGCCCAGCTCCACCAGGCGCGCCTCGACTCGGGCGGGCGCTCCGGAGTCGGCCGTGCGGCGCGCGGGAAGGACATCCGCCCAACCGGAGGACGAGAGTCCCAGCACCACCAAGGCCACCCAGAGACGGCGCGCTGCAATCATTCGGTCCTCCTCGAGGCATGGGATTTCGACCCGGCGATTTTAAGGGCCGCAGCGCGAAGGTGTCAACAAAAAGGCCACCCCAAAAAGGCCACCTTGACCCAGGTGCCCCCCGCGACTATATTAGGACGCGCCCTACCCGGGATCCCTTGCATGATCAAGCGTAAAGCCGTCGCCCTCCTTTCCGGCGGACTGGACAGCATGCTGGCCGTCCGGGTGGTCCTCGACCAGGGCATTCCCGTGACCGGCATACGCTTCATCACCCACTTCGGGTGCGATCCCGTTACTTCGGGCTCCTGCGGCCATGACGTGGAGCCGCTCGTCAAGATGTGGGGGCATCTGGGCTTCACCGTCCGCATGTCCCACCTGGGGCAGGACTACATCGAGATGGTGAAGAACCCGGTATTCGGGCGGGGAAGGAACATGAACCCCTGCGTGGATTGCCGGATCATGATGCTCGACTGGGCGCGGCAGACTCTGGAGCAGGAGGAGGCCGGCTTCCTGATCACCGGCGAGGTCCTCAACCAGCGCCCCATGTCCCAGACGCACGAGCGCTTCCGGCAGATCGACAGGAAACTGGGACTCGAGGGGCGCGTGCTCCGGCCGCTCTCGGCGCGCCTCCTGGAAGAGACGCTCCCGGAGAAGGAGGGCGTGGTGGACCGCTCCCGCCTTCTCACCATCTGTGGGCGGGGACGCACGCCGCAATACGAGCTCGCGAAGAAGTACGGCATCACGGAGATTCCGCAGCCGTCCGGCGGCTGCCTGCTCACCGACCCGGGTTACTCCGCGCGGCTGCGCGACCTGTGGGGGCACGACCCGGACGCGGGCGCGCGGGACATCAACCTGCTTCGCGTGGGGCGCCATTTCCGGCCCACGGACCGCTGCAAGGTGATCGTGGGACGCAACGAGCAGGAGAACGGCGCCCTCGAGGCGTTCCGGGGGCCGGCCGACGCCCTCGTCTATCTCAAGGACTTCGAGGGGCCCATGATCCTGGTTCACGGCGAGTACGGTCCCGGCGAGATCCGCCTGGCCGCCTCCCTCGCGGTGCGCTACGGGGACGTGCCCGGCAAGGCAGCCTCCGAGGTGGTGGTGGACCGGAAGGGAGGCGAGCCCTCGGTGCTCACGGCCGAATGCGCACGGGAGGAGGAGTACATCCCCCTCCGCGTGGCCGCGCCCTGATCAGGGCGGCTCCATCACCAGCGTGAAGCGCGCCACGGAGCGTCCCCGGTCCCGGTCCCACAGGTATAGGACCAGGGGGAAATGCTCACCCGGCTTCGCCTCCTTCAGCACCTGGAAGTGGTAGCCGTCCTTCGCCGGGAGAAGGCGGAACTCCGAGGTCACCTGCAGGTGTGCGCTCTCGCTCACCAGAATCCCGTAGTCGCAACTGCCTTCGACCTCCGGGGTCCATGAATTCGTCGTGCCCGGGGCGAGTTTCCCCTTGAGCCGTCCTCCTTTGAGCGCCGCGGATCCTTTCCCCGGCAGGGGCAGCTCGGCGCACGCCTCGAGAAGGTTGAGGAGCGGTCCGCGCACGTTCGCCTCGTACTCCCGCTGGATGTCCGCCGGCGGGGCATAGAACCCCTTCCCGGCCACCTCGAAGATGATGCTGAACACGCCCCGCGTCCCGTAGGCCCAGGCGTTCGAGAGGCCGGTGTTGCCGGGACGGCGCGGGGGCGGGTCGGCGTCCGCATCCGGCTCGGTCACGCGGTAGGGGTCCTTCTGCGCCAGGCGCATCCCGGACGTGAGCTTCGCGTAGCGGTCGCGCTCGGCACCGGTCAGGTACGACGGGTGGAGGATCGCCTTCATCGTGCTGTGGAGGTCCACGAAGGCGCGGAGCGGGCGCTCGTCGAAAAACTTCGTGAGGGCCTGCGTCTCCGGCTCGGAGAGCGGCGTGGGCCCCTCGTAGACTTCCGATTTCTCCTCGTCGGTGGACCCGCCCCAGCGGACCGGGAAATTCCGATTGAGGTCCACGCCGTAGGTTCCGTCGGGGTTCTTCCGGCGGTTCTTGCGCCAGCCGGCGCCCCTGTCCATCCCGTTCCCGTGCTTCATGTCATGGACCTTCCCGTCGACATTGAGGATGGGAATGATCCAGATCTCCCGCTCCTGGACGAGCTTCGTGATCCGGGGGTCCTTGCCGTACTGCTCGAGGAGCTCGGCGACCAGGTTCATGATGGAGATCTGGGGCTGTTGCTCGCGGGGGTGGATGCCGGCCATGAGAAGCACCTCGGGCTCGTCCTCATCGTCCGCCGGGTTGTCGGAGATTTTCAGGAGCGGGATGTCGCGGCCCTCGCAGGTCTTGCCGAGGGAGCTGCGGCGGAGGATGTCGGGGTGGGCCTTCTCGAGGGCGTCGAGGCGCGACTGGATCTCGGGCCAGGTCCAGAAGCCGCCGTAGTCGCCGTTGGGGGCGTCGTCCTGCGCGGTGAGGAGGAGCGCGCAGGCGAGGAGGGCCGGCCTCATACGACTATTTTACCGCACGGCGCCTCAGGTAGTGGACCTCGATGCCGGCGGATTTCCACGCCCCCTGCCGCTCGAAGTCTGAGGCGAGGGCCGCCGGCCAGCCGCCGTCCTGCCCGTAGCGGAAGACGAGCCACACGCCGGCTGCGGAACCCCGGATCTCGCGCTCGATGTCGGCGCGGGGGGTGCCGGGGGAGAGGAGCGTGCCCGAGTCCACGCGGAGGACGCGGTCGAGGCGCGGGGAGTAGTAGTCAAGGCCCATGGCGACGAAGCCTTCCTGGACCACGATGCGCTCGTCGGGTGCGGAGGTGGACTCGAGCAGCGCGGCCGCGCCCCGGAAGTCCTCCTTCTCGGCCGTGCGGTGGAGGAAGAGCGTGGAGGGGGCGAGCCCCACGGAGAGGAAGACCGCCGCGGCCCAGGCGTAGCGCCTCGGCAGGAGAAAGGCGCCGCGAGCGGCGAGCGTCCAGAGCGGGATGAGGACGTGGAGGAAGGTCCGGGTGTAGAAGACCGGCCGCCGCATGCTGACGAGGAATTCGCCCGCGATGGGGAGGGCGAAGAGGAGGAGGAGGGCCAGGGTCTCCCGGCGGCGGTCCCGGAGGGGGACGAGGATCAGCAGGAGGTAGAAAGGGAGCACGGCCAGAGCGGCGCGGGGGACGCCGGGGTGGTAGACGTGCGAGACGAGGTTGTAGAGCGCGACTCCGAGAATGGGCCACGTGGGCTTGGGGATCCAGAATCCGCGGTCGATGCCGGCCATGTGGGTGAGGGCGGTGGGCAACCAGGGGAGGTAGAGGACGAGCGAGCCCGCGAGGGAGAGCGCGAGCTCGCGGAGGAAGCCGGGCCGGTCCCGGAAGAGGAGGGCCGCCACGGCCGCCTCGGAGAGAATGAAGAAGGCGCCCATGTAGTGCGTGAGCATGATACCGGCGGTCAGGGCGGCGAAGCCCGCCCACCTCCCGCGGGACGGTGCGGTGCGCAGGCCGAAGAGGAGGTCCAGCGAGGCGAGGCAGAGGAGGAGGAGGAGGGCGTACGAGCGGGACTCCTGCGAGAAGAAGACATGGAAGGGGGAGATGGCGAGAAGGAGCATCGCGAGGAGCCCGGTCTCCTTGTCCCCGATGCGGGAGGCGAACCGGTAGAGGAGGGGCAGCGCGGCGATGCCCGCGAGCGCGGAGGGAAGGCGGAGGACGGCTTCCGAGGCCCCGAAGAGGGAGGTGAAGATCCGGACGATCAGGAAGTAGAGCGGCGGGTGCGCATCATGGTGGGCCAGGCGGTCGAGGAGTGTCGCTGCTCCGTCGCGGACGAGGCCCCAGGTCCAAGCCTCGTCGAGCCAGAGGCTCTCGGCCCCGAGGCCCTTCAGCCGGACGAATGCGCCCACGAGGAGGATGGCCGAGAAGAGGGGCCAGCGTGATCCGAGCCACTCACGGAACTTCATCGACCCATTAAACAGCCGCGCGGGTGAAGGTCAAGGTCCCCGTGTCGTGCGCAGCGCCCTTGGTGACGAGGGAGGCGAGGGCGTTCTCGACGGAGGGGGCGGGGAGGCGGGTTGAAGCGGCGATGGCCTCGGCGGAGCGGGGCGCGCCGGAGAGCTGGCGGAGGACGGCCCGCTCAAGGGGGGAGAGCGGGAGGGCGGGCTCGACCAGCGCGGCGAAGGCGGGGATCTCCTCGAGGAGGTCGGCGGGTCCCTCGACGAGGCGGGCGCCCTGGCGGATGAGCCGGTGGCAGCCGCGGGAGAGGGGGCTCTCCACGGAGCCCGGGAGACAGAAAACTTCGCGGCTCTGCTCGAGGGCCCAGTCGGCGGTGATGAGCGCGCCGGAGCGCTCGGCGGCCTCGACGACGAGGATGCCGAGCGAGAGGCCGCTGATCACGCGGTTGCGGCGGGGGAAGTTGGCGGTCTCGGGTCCGCTCCTGAGGGGGAATTCCGAGAAGGCGGCGCCGCGGCTCCAGATCCTCTCCAGGAGGCGGGCGTTCTCGGGCGGGTAAGGGCGGAGGAGGCCGCTGCCCAGGACGGCGAAGGTCCGGCCTTCCGGCGCGGTCAGCGCGCCCAGGTGGGCGGCGGTGTCGATGCCGCGGGCGAGCCCGCTCACGACGGTGACGCGGAGCGAGGCGAACTCGCGGGCGAAGCGGTCCGCCTGTCGACGGCCGTAGTCGGTGCACTCGCGCGATCCCACGACCCCCACGGCGAGAGCGTCGGCGTCCGTGGTCGTCCCTTTCCGGTAGAGGACGATCGGATGGTCGTAGAGGCTGCGGAGGGCGTCCGGGAAGTCAGGTGACGTGCAGGGGAGGAGGTCGATGCCGTGCTTTGCGGCGAGCTCGATCTCGCCGCCGGGGTCGCCCGCCTCGACGATGGCCCTCGAGGTGATGGGGCCGATGCCGGGGACGCGTTCGAGTTCCCGGCGCGAGAGGCGGTGGAGCCGGCCGAGGTCCGTATGCTCCCGCAGGCGCCGGAGGAGGGCGCTCCCCACCATGCCCGACAGGTTGAGCCGGACGAGCGCCTCGAGTTCGGTCATGGAAGGATCCTGAAGCCGAGGCGCCTGAAGGCCTGGTCGAAGGTGAAGATGGTGTTGATCCGCGCCTCCCGCATGAGGAGGACACTGGTGCAATCGGTGAGACTCAGCCCCTGATCTTCGTACTTTACCTGGAGGGCAAGCGCCTGCTTGAACAGGTCGGTTCCGATCTCGACCACCGTGAGATAAGGGCCATTCATGAGAGTCTGAATGAACGATCTGAGGGGCGGGGCGCCGACGAGTCTGGCCCCGCGCGTTGCGAGCTCGGTCAGAACGGCGATGCTCGTCACTCCGCGCGACTGCTTCAGGATGGGGAAGGCGCGGAGCGCATCGGCGTGGTGCTGGTCTCGAGGATCGTTGAAGGCGATGAGGGGGCCCGTATCGACGAACAGGATCACGGCTTCCTTTTCTTGTAGAGGCGCGGGCCGTACAGCACGTCGTCGATGTCGGTGGACCCGGTCGAGACGGCCCCGCCCTTGCTCCGGCCGCTCCCCGCGAACTTCATGAGGTCCTGCCACGCCCGCTCCCGCTCCTCCTTCGAGAGCGGGTCTTCGGTGAGGAAGCCCCTCAGGGCCTCCCGGATGAGGACCGAGGCGGGGACCCCGC
This sequence comes from Planctomycetota bacterium, assembly GCA_023261405.1. Taxonomy (GTDB): domain Bacteria; phylum Planctomycetota; class MHYJ01; order MHYJ01; family JACPRB01; genus JACQFK01. Next base: position 5,997 of record JAHFOZ010000103.1, on the reverse strand, counting down.
GCTCGACAGCGCGGAGCTTGAGCGAGCGGAACATCTGCGCCTCCAGCCGGACGTTGGTGACAACGTACTTCATACAATACAAACATACCATTGTATGACACCGTTGTCAAGGCCGGTCGGCCGCCGGCGTTCGGCCGCCCGCCGGAGGGGCGGGTCTCCGCTCCTCCGCCTTCGTAGAGGCGGAAGGGGCGAAAATGTCGACACGGAAAATGAGGTTCCCGGGGAGAATGTCGGAATCATGGCGGACCTGCACCCGTTGCTGCGGATCGGGACCTCGAGCTGGTCGAACGCCGAATGGCCGCTCTACCCGAAAGGCATGAAGCCCGGCGGGTTCCTCTCCTGCTATGCGGGGCGCTTCCGGACGGTGGAGGTCGATTCGAGCTTCTACCGCGCGCCCGCGCCAGGCTTGTGCGAGCGCTGGTACGGCGCGGTCCCGGAGGGCTTCACGTTCGCGCTGAAGGTCCCGCAGTCGATCACCCACGAGAAGGCGCTGGAGTCCGCGGACGGCGAGTGGGAGGGCTTCCTGGCGTCCGCGGGGCGGCTGAAGGAGAAGCTGGGCTACCTGGTCCTCCAGTTTCCGTACTTCAACAAGTCCTCGGCCTGTCCCACACTGGGCGAGTTCCTCCGCCGCCTGTCCGCGTTCCTCGAGGCGGCCAGGGCACCGTGCCCCCTGGTGGTGGAGGTGCGGAACAAGTCGTGGGTGGGGAAGGATCTCCTCGTCTCGCTGAAGGAGCGGAACGCCATCTTCGCGGTCACGGACCAGGAATGGATGCCCAGGCCCGGGGAGCTGTGGGAGAAGTATGGGCCGGAGCTCCTGACGGGCCCGGCCGCCTATCTCCGGATGCTGGGCGAGCGCAAGCGCATCGAGGCCATCACGACGAGTTGGGAGAAGCTGGTCATCGACCGCACCCAGGAGACCCGCGACGCGATCGCGGTGATCCGGTCCATCCTCGCCACGACGCGTCCCGTCGTCGTCATGGTGAACAACCACTACGCCGGCTACGCGGTGGCCTCAATCGAGCTGTTCGAGTCGCTTTGGATTGAAGCCTGAGTGAGTCCAAGTAGAAATGCTAGCATGCCCTTAACCACAAAGACACCAAGACACCAAGACACCAGGAGGCTCAAGGGGGAACCTGGTGTCTTCGTGTCTTGGTGATGAAAGCGGGGCCTGCGAGTCAAGGTGCACATTCTTGGTACGAAACCCCTGTGAACTCGATCCACGTTCGTAACTAGATTCGCCTGTTGCCTACCCTTGGTCGCCTTCTACTTGCGTCCCCCGCCCAACCAGAACGGCCACCCCTTGGGTTGAGCCGTCATTTCAAGAAGCTCCTCAGCGTTCTCCAGGCACTTGTGCAACACCAACTTCTTCCCACACTTGACGCAGTTGTCCCGTACTTCCCCGCCCCGCATGGGGGGCAGCCGGCCAAAGCCCCCCAGGTCGGCTGGCTGTCCTGGAATCCCCGGCCATTCGCCATGACAATAAGGGCAGAGTAGCATTGCGATACTTCCGCAAACAATTGAAGCAGGCTTGCCCACCAAGCTCAGGGCGCGTAAGGGATTGACATACGCAACAAATGCCCAGATGTCTTCAGGGTGGGTCTCACGCAATTGAGAAGGTTATTGTCTTACGGACCCTTAGATTGTCTCCAAGCGGACAGGATGAGCGCCTAACCCGTGACCGCGCGCAGGGCGGAGAGGATGAGGGGAGCGGGAACCTCGATGCCGTGGCGCACGCGGCCGATGGCCTCGGGGAGGACGAAGCGGGCGCGGCCGTCCACGCCCTTCTTGTCGAGCTTCATCGCGTCGAGGACCTTCCTGAGCGGGAGCTTCTTCGCGCGCGTCGGGAGGCCGCAGAGCTTGAGCAGCCGCGTCTGCATCAGGAGCATCTCCGCCGGCGCCATCCCGAGCTCCTTCGCCAGGAACGCCTCCGCTTCCATCCCGATCGCCACCGCCTCTCCGTGATGCAGCGCGCGGTAGTTCCCCGCCGCCTCCAGGCCGTGGCCGATCGTGTGGCCGTAGTTGAGGATCGCGCGGAGGCCCGACTCGCGCTCGTCCTCCGAGACGACGTCGGCCTTGATTTTCACGCAGCGGTAGACGATCTCGTCCAGCACCGCCGGGTCGCGCGCGCCGATCTTCGCGAGGTTGTTCTCGATCGTGCAGTAGAGCTCGGCGTCGCGGATCACCACGTACTTCGCGACCTCGCCCAGGCCTGCCGTGAACTCGCGCGAGGGGAGCGTCCGCAGCACTTCCGTGTCGCAGAAGACCGCGCGCGGCTGGTAAAACGTCCCCACGAGGTTTTTTCCCTGCGGAAGATTGACCCCCGTCTTCCCGCCGATCGCCGCGTCCACCTGCCCGAGCAGCGTGGTGGGCACGAGAATGACGGGGATGCCCCTCATGTAGGTGGAGGCGACGAAGCCGCCGAGATCGGTGATCACGCCGCCGCCCACCGCCACCAGGAGCGACTTCCGGTCCATCCGGAAACGGGCCATGCGGTCGTAGAGCTTCGCCGCCGTGCCGAGCTGTTTTTGCGGCTCCCCTGCGGGGATCGACTCGAGTGCCGTCTCCACCCCCGTCGCCTTGAGCGCCCTTTCCACCGGCTTCGCATAGCGCGCGCAGTTCTTGTCCGTCAGGATCAATGCCTTCCGCACGTCCTTCAGGTGGGGCGTCGCCGATTCCGCGAACGACCCGAGCGCCCCGGGCGCTACGAGCAGGCGGGAGGAGAGGAGGGAAAGCTCGCGCAGCATCACCAGTGGGAGGATAGCAGATTGAGTGGAACCCTCGCAACGCCTCGTCCGTCAAAAGGGGAACGAATCGGGAGATCAGCCATGCGCAAGTGTCTCTTTCTCGCGCTCTTCCTCGCCGCCGGCGGGCCGCAGGACAAGTCCCTGCTGGACGTCTTCGTGGACGCCCCCACCACCCTATCGCCCGGCAGCGCCGCGAGCCTTCGCGTGGCCGTGCTCGACTCGAAGAGCTTCACGAAGAGCGATCCCGTGGCGGGCGCGGAGGTCGAGGTCCTGCTCGCCAGGGCGCGGGTCTTCGCGGGAAAGACGGACGGCCAGGGCACCCTCTCGGTCTCGTTCCAGGTCACCGACCTCCCCGCCGGCACGCATCCCCTGCGGGTCGAGGTGAAGCACGGGGGCGCGACTTCCGCCCACGAGCAGGGCGTGAGCGTCCGCCGCGAACAGAAGATCCTCCTCGTAACCGACAAGCCGCTCTACCAGCCCGGGCAGACGATCCGTATCCGCGCCCTCGCGCTCGAGGAGATGACCCTCCTTGCCTCGCGCGGGGCCGAGCTCGTGTTCGAGGTGGACGACGCCAAGGGCAACAAGGTTTTCCGCCGCTCCTGCCGAAGCTCCGAGTTCGGCGTCGCCTCCGTGGACTTCGAGCTCGCCGACGAGGTCAACATGGGCGACTTCAAGATCGCCGCGCAGATGGGCGAGTCGAAGGCCGAGAAGACCGTCACGGTGAAGAAGTACGTCCTCCCGAAGTTCAAGCTGGAGCTCAAGACCGAGAAGAACTGGTACGAGCCGCTCGCGCTCGTCAAGGGCCACGTCCAGGCGGCCTACTTCTTCGGGAAGCCCGTCGAGGGCGAGGTGACGCTCAAGGTCTCCACCTTCGATGTCGCGTTCCGCGAGTTCGCGAGCCTGAAGGTGAAGTGCGACCCGCAGGGGCGCGCCGAGTTCGAGTTCCGCCTTCCCGAATACTTCGCCGGGAGCCCGCTCGAGAAAGGGAACGCCCGAGTCCAGATCGAGGCCGAGGTCATGGACAAGGCGGATCACGTGGAGAAGACCCTGCGCTCGGTGGCCGTCTCCTCCCAGCCCGTCAAGGTGAGCGCCCTGGCGGAGAGCGGCAAGCTCGTGCCGGGCGTGGAGAACCGCATCCACGTCTTCGCGACCTCGCCCGACGGGGCCCCGCTCGAGACCCCCGTGACGTTCGAGGGCCGCACCTCGAGGACGAACGCGGCGGGTTTCGCATCGTTCGCGCTGGTGCCGGACACCAAGAAGATGCGCTTGAACGAGGCCGGCGTCCGCGTCCTCGATGCCGACGTGGAGGCGCAGGGCGTCAAGGTCCGCGTGGCCATCCCTGCCGAGGGCGCGGGCGACGGAGTCCTCCTCCGCCTCGACAAGTCGATCTATGAGGCCGGCCAGACGGCGAAGCTCGACTGCTACTCCTCCATGAAGACCGGCACCGTCTTCCTCGACGTGGTGAAGAAGGGCCAGACGGTGCTCACCACGACGGCGGCGCTCAAGGACGGCCGGGCGTCCTACGCGCTCCCGCTCGATCCCTCGCTCTTCGGGGCGATCGAGCTGCACGCCTATGTGCTGCGGCCGGATGGCGACGTGGTGCGCGACACGAAGATCGCCTACGTCCATCCCGCCCACTCGCTCAAGCTCGACGTGAGCTCCGACCGGCCTGAGTACAAGCCCGGTGAGCCCTGCATGATCAGCTTCCGGGTGGCGGATTCCGATGGCCGGGGCCGCACGGCGGCACTGGGGGTCATCGTGGTGGACGAGAGCGTGTACGCCCTCCAGGACATGCAGCCGGGTCTCGAGAAGATCTACTTCACGCTGGAAAAGGAGCTGGCGCAGCCCCGCGTGGAGGTCTGCCCGGGCCACACGCTGGCGGAGTCGATCCAGTCCGCGAAGCAGGAGGTGGCGGGAATGCTGCTCGCGGGCGTGGAGCCCAGGGGGAAGCGCTGGAGCGTGAACCCCATGGCGGAGCGGCAGAAGAAGGCGGCGGCAAGCCTGCAAAAATTCTACTGGGCGCTCCAGAACCAGGCGTACGGGAATCCGATGAAGACGATCGAGAAGGACGTGAAGACGGGCAAGGTCGCGTTCCGGCCCGAGGTCATGGCCGAACTGGTGAAGAACGGGCGGAACTGGGGACTCACGGCGGAGGAACTCAAGGATCCGTGGGGGAGGGCGCTCAGTCTCTCCGATCTCGGCGGCATGAACTCCGCTTTCACCCCCGAGTATTGGGAGCGTGCGCTCAACGGGCAGCCGATGTGGAACGGCTGGCACCAGCTCCAGCAGCGCGTGGCGGCGTGGCAGCCCATGGACTTCGAATACGGCAAGGACTGCTTCGGCGCGCCGCTCACCTTGAAGCGGCTGGCGGAAATCGACCCCTCTTTCGCGAAGGAGAACCTGGACCGGATGGCGCTGAACATGAGAAAGGCCGGCCTCTTTCAGGAGCTCCTCAAGAGGGGGACGAGCCAGGATCTTGTTCGCAAGGACGCGGGCGGCGCGTGGAGCTGGCGCGAGTTCGTTCTCGAGGGGATCGCCGGCGAGCGCCCCGAGATGAAACGGCTCGTCGGAGACTTCACGCTCGAGGCGCTGACAAAGGAGCAGGAGTGCTGGCGCCCCGGGAATCTCGCGAAGCTCGTGAACGCGAACCGGAAGTCGGCGCTCTTCGGCGCCGTGATCGCCCGCCTGGTCCAGAAGGGTTCCGACGGTGTCGCCTCGTTCGATTCCACGGAGATGAAGTGGACCTGGCGTGCGGGGCTTCTCGATGAACTCGTGGCGGACAAGGCCCTGGGGCAGGGCCACATCACGGATGCCGCGTTCCTCCGCTTCGACTTCGCCGCGCTGGAGAGGGAGAACGCAGCCTGGAAGCTGGGCAACGTCTTCAGGATGGCGCTCCAGCAGCGGATGGGCCAGGTCTACAACCAGCTGCAGGCCTTGGGGAACAGCAATCCCCGGAAGTACAGGGACGCGGCCACGGGTTCCTACGTCTTCGGGCCGGAGGACGTGGACCGGATCAAGGAGCCGGTCACCGATCCCTGGGGTGAGCGGATGCGGCTGGTCCGCCACGACAAGCAAAGGGCGGACGGATGGTGGTACTTCCCGCGCAACGAGCTCGTGTCCGCGGGGCCGGACCGGAAGTTCGATACCGCGGACGACATCCGCGAGGCGCCGGTGCTCCAAGCGGTGCATTACGCGGCCGATGCCGGGGGGGCCGTCGCGTACATACAGGACCCCGGGGTGAAGCAGCCCGCGT
>JAHFOZ010000537.1 GCA_023261405.1 Planctomycetota bacterium | reverse complement strand
CTTGCGAAATAGCCCGCCCCGCCCCACGACCAGCCCCTCACGGCCGTAAACTCTATGGAGTCCATGCATTAGTTCTGGGTAGGCTGGTGAGGTTCGCGCATGGGTGATCCGGCGTCCGGAGCGTCCTTTCCGCGCCCCTTCGGAAAGTACATTCTCAAGGGAGTGGCCGGCCGGGGCGGCAAGGGCATCGTCTACGAGGCCGTGGACTCCGTCCTCCAGCGCCGCGTGGCCCTCAAGCTCATCCAGTCGGCCCCCGGGGTCACCGCGGAAGACCTGCAGGACGAGGAACAGCGCTTTCTCATCGAGGCCCGCTTGAGCGCCCAGCTCCCCAAGCACCCGCACATCGTCACCGTCTACGAGGCGGCCGAGGTCGAAGGAAAGCGCACCCTGGCCTGCGAGCTGATCGAAGGCGTGCCCATGGGTCAGTGGCGGAAGACCCCGGCGGCCACGTTCGCGCAGCAGGTGCGCCTCCTCCGCGACGTCGCCCTTGCGATCGACCACGTCCACCGGAACGGCGTCATCCACCGCGACCTCAAGCCCGGCAACATCCTGGTCGACACCCAGGGCCAGCCCCACATCACCGATTTCGGGCTCGCCAAGATGGTCGGCCAGCAGCAGGATCTCGCCAAGGCCGCCTCGGGAAAGGTGTGGGGGACGCCCTCCTTCATGAGCCCGGAGCACGCCCGCGGGCTCGCCACGGTCGACGCCCGCACCGACATCTACTCCCTCGGCGCCATGCTCTACGACCTCCTGGCGGGACATCCGCCCTTCCACGACATGGAGAAGTCGGAATTGCTCCGCAAGGTCGTCAACGAACCCATTCCTCCCCCCTCCGGACTCGCGCAAGGCCCGTGGACACCGATCCACAAGGCCCTCGAAGGGGTCTGCCTGAAGGCCCTCTCGAAGGACCCGGCGGCCCGCCAGGCCACCGCCAAGGAGTTTGCGGACGAGGTGGGACGTTGCATCGAGCCGCGCAAGACGGTCCGCCGCGAACCGGCAGCGCCGGCGCCGGCACCGCTCCCGGCGAAATCGTCGGTCGGGCTCTTCGCGGGGATCGGGGCGGCGGTCGTCGTCATCGTGATCGCCGTGGTCGTCCTCTCGGGGGGCTCGGGGCCGAAGCCGCCCGACCCCGAAGTGTTGCGGGCCGAGGAGGCGAGGCGAAAGCAGAGTATCGAGCAGGAGAAGAGGCAGGCCGTGTCGCAAGCCACCGCCGAGGCCCGCCGCGGCGCCGAGGAACAGTCGCGCGAGGAGAAGGCACGCTCGGAGCGCGAGACGCAGGCCCGCGAGGAGGAGATGCTCCGCCTCAAGGTCGCGCAGGCCCGCGCGGACGCCGAGCGCCGCGAGGCCGTGGAGCGCGCGCAGAAGGCCGAGGAGGCGCTGAAGGTGAAGCCCCCGACCCCCGAACCGGCGATCCCCGTTCCCCCGACTCCGGCGCCGACGCCGGCCGTCCCGGTTCCGCCGCCCACGCCCGCCCCGGCCCAGCCCAGCCCCAACCCCTTCGCCCCCGCGATCCCCAACGGCGATCCCAGGACGCTGGAGGACGGCGCCCTCCAGTGGGAGGCGGAGGACTACACCGGCGGGGAGACCTCCGTCGAAGGCCGCGACTACCATGACCTCACGCCCCGCAACAGCGGGCGCAGCTACCGGCAGCAGGACGTGGACATCAGCTCCCTCGGCCCCATCACCGGCGTCGTCGACATCCAGCCCGGCGAGTGGCTCAACTATCGCTTCCAGGGCGAAGGCCGCTACGACATCGAGGTTCGCTACACGGGACGTCCTGGCGGAACCCTGCATTTCGAAGTGGACGGATTCAACGTGACCGGCCCCATCCAGCTGCCCCAGCTCCAGGACGGCAATCTCTGGGCGAGCGCGACGGGGAGCACCCAGGCCATCGCGCCGGGGGCGCACGACCTACGCCTGGTGTTCGACACGCGGATCGTTGCCGTGGACTCGTTCAAGCTGAAGAAGTTCGTGCCGCTGCCCCTTCCCGCAGCCGGCCCGCTCAAGGATTCCCAGAAGCTGATCCGGGACCTCTTCAAGGCCGATTTCGCGAAGAAGGCGCCGGCCGATGTCCAAGCGCTGGCGAAGAAGCTGTACCAGGAAGCGTTGCGCACCGAGGGCGACCCGGTGGCCCGGTACGCGCTCTTCGCCGAGGCCCGCGACCTGGCGGTGCAGTCGGGGGACGTGGGCACGGCCCTCTCGTCCATCGACGAACTCGAACGACGCTATGCGGTGGACGGACCGGCCCTCCGCGGTGCCGCGCTCACATCGCTCGCGCGGATCCGCACGCCCGAGACGGCCCGCGCCGTCGCGGAGGCCTACGTCGCACTCGCGGACCACGCCGCGGCCCGCGACGATTTCGACGCCGCGCTGGCCCTCGTGGGAAAGGCGGAGACGTCGTCCAAGTCGGCCCAGGACCCCTCGCTCGTGGCGCGGGTCCAGGCGCGCGAGAAGGAGATCACGTCGCTCCGGGACGAGGTCCGCGCGCTCAAGGCGCCGCTCAAGTCGCTCGAGGAGAAGCCGGACGACCCCGCGGCGAATCTCGCGGTCGGCCTCTACCGGAGTTTCACCCGGGGCGACTGGGCGAAGGGGCTCCCCTTGCTCGCGAAGGGGTCGGACGCGGCGATCGCGGCGGTGGCGAAGAAGGAATTGGCGGGCGCGACCGACGGGCCGCAGCGGCTGGCGCTCGCCGACGGGTGGCGCGAGGCGGGAGAGAAGAAGTCTGCGGGCACGCTGAAGAGCCGCTGTCTCTCGCGCGCGCTCGTCTGGTACGAGAAGGCCCTGCCCGAGCTGCCGGGGCTCGAACGCGTGAAAGTGGAGGGGCAGATCGAGCAGCTCTACAAGGCGACGGGGAGCGACTCGCTGCGGAAGGGCCTCGTCTTCTGGGTGGAGCCGGGCCGCGAGCCGAGCGATCCGTTCCGCGACCTCGTCTTCGCCTCGAAGGCGTCCAACAACGGCGCGTCGGCCGTCGCGGAAGGCGCCTCGCGGGTGCTGAGCTTCAAAGGCTCGAACCTGGAATACGCCGCCTCGGAGGCGGTCAAGGCGGTCGACAAACACGGCGCCATCTTCGCCTGGATCAAGACCGATCCCGCGTCCACCCAGGGCTACGTGACCTTCTTCGGCCGGGGCGAGCGGCCGCAGGGGGGAGGGGCGGGGATAGACGACCTGAATCTCTGGGTCGGCACGCGGGGCGACCTGGCCGCCTGGTTCAACCGGCCCGAGAACCAGCAGGCCCAATACTCCCGCGGGACCGTCAAGGCCGGGATCTGGACCCATTGTGGCGTGGCGTGGGACGACACGAGCCTCGTCTTCTACATGGACGGGAAGGAGGACGTGAAGCTCCAGCTCCCGCCCCTCGCGGTCCCCGTGCGGCGCGCGGCCAAGGTCTCTCTCGGCAACAACATTTCG
>JAHFOZ010000102.1 GCA_023261405.1 Planctomycetota bacterium | reverse complement strand
CTGGTGCCGGCATCGGGAGAGCTTCCGGGAACGACGGTCGTCCCGGGCTCGCCGACGAGCGCCACCCTGACCATCATCGACGACGACCTGCCCGGCACCCTCCAGTTCCTGACCAACACCGCGAACGGGACGGAGGGGGGCGGAACGGTCCCGATCGAGGTCACCCGCACGGGCGGTTCGGGCGGGGCGGTCACGGCCACGTACAGCGTGACACCGGTGTCGGCGACGACCCCCGGGGACTTCACCGAAACGGCGACCCTTTCGTGGGCCGCGGGCGATACGGCCTCCAAGTTCATCGTGGTCAGCATCGTCAATGATGTCACGCCGGAGAGCCCCGAGACGGCCACGTTCACCCTCACGGGTACCACGGGCAGCGCGCTGCTGGGGGCCAACACGGTCTCGACCCTGACGATCAACGACAACGACGTCGGATTCAGCTTCTCGACGGCGGCCCAGAGCGTCGCCGAGAACGTGGGCGGCGGCACGGCCCTGGTGAGCGTCACGCGCATCGGGAGCACCGCGGGGGCCGTGCAGGTGGACGTCGTGGTCACCGGCGGGACCGCGCTGGGCGCCCCGGGCCCCGGCCAGGACTACAGCTATTCCACGACCACGGTCTTCTGGAGCAATGCCGAAGGGGGCAGCAAGTCCGTCTCGGTGGCCATCATCAACGACTCGATTTTCGAGCCCGACGACACGATCATCTTCGGCTTCCTGAACAACACGGGCGGGACCTCCCTGGTGGCCCCGACCGCGCACACCCTCACGATCACGAACGATGACAGGCCGACGGTCATCAGTTCCAGCCCGTCGAACGGGTTCACGAACGTGTCCCTCGCCTCGAACCTGGTCCTGGTGTTCTCGCTGCCCATGAACACGGCCACGGTGCAGGCCGCCACTTCGATCACGACCTCGTCGGGTCCGGTCCCGACGCTGACCTACTACTGGAACAGCCCGACGAACGACACCGTGACCATCGTCTTCGAAACCAACGGCGTGGCAGGAATCCAGACGGACGACCTCCTCACCCAGGCGATCACGTACACCACCACGGTGGGGACCGGGGCGCAGAGCGCGGGCGGGATCAACATGGGCGTCCCCTACTCGACCGGCTTCCAGACGCGCCTCGACGCGACCGCGCCGACGATCCTCTCCTACAACCCCCCCATCACCAGCCCGTTCCCGGCAGGGACGCAGTCCATCGATATCACCTTCAACGAGCCCATGAACCAGACCACTACCTATACCAGCGCGAGCATTGAAGGGGCGAGCGGGAGTTTCGACGACTACATCAATTTCCCCGGGCCCCAGCTGCTGGGCAACGGGATGACCGTGAGCTGGACCTCTTCAACGGTCTTTCACATCCAGCTCGCGAGCCCACTGCCGAATCGCAGCGGCTTCAGGCTACAGCTCCAGAGCTTCCAGGATGTGAGCGGCAACAATTACCAGACGGGAAGCAACGGCGATGTGACGTTTGTCACCGCGAACCCGGTCGCGGAGTCCACGAATCCGACGATCACGGGACGAATCCCGGCGCCTGGGGCGACCTTAGTCCCCCGGGACACCTTCGTCTTTGTCGCCTTCTCGGAGCCGATGATGCCGGGGGTGGAGACCCATGTAACCCTCACCGGGGCGGGGGCCACGCAATACACCAAGGGGGTCGAAGGAGGAGACGTGATCGGCGTCTCCATCGACGCCAAGCAGGCCTGGCCGGCGGGCGCGGTGATCACGATCACGGTGGATGCCGGGGCGCAGGATTTGAGGGGCAACGCGATCGCGGCCAGCTCTTGGAGCTTCACCATCACGTCGGCCAACGATGCGACCCCGGCGGTCCTCGATGCCCCGTATAGCACGCTCCCTACCAGCCCCAGCAACGTCAATGTCAACATCTACGCCATCGATTCCGAGCTCGTCTTCAAGCGCCAGGCCACGACCACGCGGGCGTCGGTCAACGCGCAAACCCTGGCGACACGGGACGTCAGCCTCTTCGAGCAATCCTCGCTGATCCCGGTGAAAGGCTACGGCCTTGAAATGGACTGGGGGACGCTCCGGCTGCGGTACAGCAACAACTTCCCCGGTCTCAAGTACGCGACGACCTACGTCTTCCGCCTGAACACGACGCTCCAGACCGACAATGGCATCCCCTTTGCCCAGGCGGATTTCCCCTTCACGACGACCGCCTCGGGCGGGAACAGCAGGCCCCAACTCTATGGAGGCGGGAATACCCGCTACACGCTCGTCGGGACAGGGGTTGCCACGACCTTACGCCAGGTGCAATTGACCGGGGATGCGAATGACAACGACGCAGGGGACACCCTCTCGGTGATCGCCCAGGACACGCCCAACGGCTTCCCCACGACCCCCAATCCGCCGCACAGCGCCGCGGGGATCACGCTGAGCTCCAGCGGCGGCGGGAATTTCAGTTACAAGACGTCGAGCGCGAGCGATGAGGCGACCCTGACTACAGGCGGGGACCACGTGGTAACGAATACGTTTAGCGACGGGGCGGGCGGTCATACGGTCACGCTCCAAACCAAAGTATTCATGTTCCCCTCGCTGGCCACCTTGACCGGGACCTCCGCGGGCCTGACGCCGACCTACACGTGGAGCGTGGCGAGCATGCCCGCCGCGGCGGATGCCGCCCTCCTCAAAGTGTATCAGGGCACGAGCCTGACGACCGGCACGCGGGTCTATTCCGCGGTCATCAATCATTTGTCAGGGACGTTCACCCAGCCCGCGGACTACCAGTTGACGGGGGGACAGGCGCATATCTGGACCCTGGAATTGTTCCATTTTGGCGATTCCAACTCGGGCGATTCGCGCGGAGTCTGCACTCCCCTCCCGTTCACCCCGTAACCCATTGGAGCCGGGGGACGATCGATGAGGTACGGGCTCGGGGCGCTGGGGCTGGCCCTCCTGGTGGCCGGCGCCGCGGTTTGCCGCTCGGCCCGGGTCGAGGTCAGGGAAAGACCTTCCGTCGGGCCGCCGGCCCTCTCTGGGCCTCCGGTGTCCTCACCCGTCCCCCTCGAGCCCGCCGTGGCAAGACCGGCGGGCGATCGGGCGCTCCGCCTGGTCCACCTTCTGGGGGAGCTCGAGAAGTCGAGCGGGTCGAGGCCCGCCTCAGATTTGCTGACCGTCCTGCAAGGGGATGAGGCCAGGCTCACCGGGGAGTTGAAGGCCCTGCTCAAGACCGAGCCCCAGGCCTGGCGGGACCTGACCGAGCTGCTCTGCTGCCTCGACGATGTCCCCGCCTCCCTCAAGCTCGTCCACAGAGTGCGCGAGGACATGGACGCCGAGGCCGAGGGCCTGGCGATCGAGATCCTCCGGTCCGGCATCTATCCCGGCGCGCGCCAGGTCGCGGTCGGGCTGCTCCAGGGCCGGGAGTCCACGGAAAGCCGCGCGGCCCTGATCTCGGCGGCCCTGGAGGATACGGATCGCGTCGTGCGCCATGCCGCGCTCCTGGCCCTCGCCCAGCGGAAGGAGCGGGGCACGGGGTCGGATGGCGCCGTTGCTATCGACGAGGCGATCCGCCGTCTCGCCCGGACGGAACCCGACCTGGAAGTGCGGACCGTCGCGCTCCGGCTGTCCGGGGAGGCGATCCCCGGAGAGGTTTCTCCTCCTCCGCCCCCTCGCAGCGCCCGTTTTCGCTCGCTCCCTGTCGCGAAGACGGCCGAGCCCCAGCCCCCCTCCCCGAAGTAGCGCCCCAGAGCTCACCGTTTCGCGCGGAGCTGGCGGCGGAGCGCCTCGGCGGACTCACCGTCGCCCGTGTCGCGCTTGAGGGCGAGGAAGGGGCCGCGCCGGATCGACACGTAGCCCTTCACGGCGGGGAGCTCGGCGGGAACCGCCTCCGGCGAGCGGAACTCCAGGAGGACGTCGTCGAGCTCCTTGTCCGAGGAGGAGGCTCGCGCGGCCGCCAGGTCGTCCGCCTTCAGGCCGAACTTGCGGACCACCGCGTTGAGCTCCGCCCGCGTCTTCCAGTGCGTGTTCCAGAGGGTCTTCCAGACGGGCTTCCCCTCCTGGACGCCGGGGAGGCCGTCGGGGAAGTCCATCACGTCCGGGGCCTTCATCCGCAGCTTCCGCCGGAACGACGCCTCGATCGCCTCGAGCGCCGGCCAGGCCGCCTCCGGCGCCCCGCCCACGTGGACGAGCACCGCGTACTTGTCCAGGAGGATGTCCCCCGGCTGGTAGCCCAGCTCCGTCTGGACGATTTTCCGCCGCTCCCCGTAGTTGTGGCTCTCCCGAGCGGTGAAGCGCAGGACGATGCCGTCCGGGCCCTTGATCTCCGCCTTCGTCTCGCGGCCGGCGGCGCTCACGGGACCCAGCGCGTACCCCGCCGGGAAGTCGCCCGGCTCCGGCCGGACGTGGCGGAGCAGTATCGCACGCGGCGAGTTCACGCTCCACCCGAACTTGAGGCGCATGCGGTTCTCGAGGTCGTCGAGCACGCCGTCGTCCTGCGCTTCGATCCCGAAGACGCAGGAGTAGCCGTCCTCGGCGGCGCCGCGCTTCTTGAGCTGGTTCTCCACCGAGCCGCGGACTCCCCCCTCCTTGATCTCCAGCACCGCGATCGCGCCGGCGGGCTTGAGCCGGGCGAGCCAGGCCCGCCCCACGTGCTCGGCCTTGAGGTCGGCCAGCGCGAGCTCCGCGAGGACCGCCGGGACCTCGGTGATCGTCTTCTCGATGGAGTACCCCTCGGGGAGCTCCCCCGGCGCCGGGACAATCGACCCGAAGTCGCGGGTCGGATACCCCATGCAGTCCCGCAGCCCGGCGTTGATCTTCTCGAAAGGCTCGATCTCATCCGAGTGCAGGGAGAGGGCCGCCAGCAGCCGGCCCGCCCGCAGGAAGTTGACGCGCCGGGCCGCCGCCCAGGCCGGGTGGCGGGGCCATTCCTTCTCCCGGGCGTCCGCCGCCTCGCGGGTCGCGGCCTGGACCAGCGTCAGGCGGACCCGGAGGGGCGCGCCCTCCGCGCCGAGGTCCTGGACCAGCGTCCCGGCCGCGGGCTGGGTCTCCGAGAGGACGACCCACTCCTTCGGCAGGTCTCCCTTGTCCACCTTCACGTTCTCCAGCGGCGGGTCGGGCACGTCCACCGGGAGCCCGAGCTTCTTCTGGACCAGCGCCACGAGCTCGGCGAAGAAGATCCGGTAGTCCCGGCTCCAGCCGTAGGTCAGGACCAGCAGGTCCCCGGCGCGGTGGGACCACTTGGAGTCCATCTTGGGGAGCGCCTTGAACTCACGCTCGAGGCGCTCGGCGATCGGCGTCTCCAGGGCCAGCATCGCGCCCGTGCCCTGGAACCAGGCGGCGATGTAGCCCTGCTTGATGTCCTCGGGGGCCACGTTGGAGAGCCCCATCCCGTCGAGCCACTTCACGAGGATCTTGCGGGATTCCAGGTCGCGGGCGGGGAAGGGGTTCCGGGGGATGCCGATCCCCTTGGGGTCGGGCGAGAGCCAGACGTAACCCGCGGGCCGCTCCTCCGGGGTGAAGTGGAGGCGCGTCAGGTCGACCGGCGCGGCGGCCATCGGCCCGGGGTCGGGAGGCGGCTTCCTGCGGGAGAAGTACTGGCTGATCGGGACGGCCGCCAGGACGACCGCCAGCACGACGACGGCGATCCGGAGATCGCGGATCTTCTTCTTCTCGACGGGCTTGGGGGTGATGACGGTGGGCGGGTAGGCGGCCTGCGAGGGGGCCGAGGTGATCCGGGCGACCTCGTTCTTCACGTCCACGGCGCTCTGGTAGCGCTTCTCGGGCTGCTTCTCGAGCGTGCGCAGGACCACCTCGTCGAGGCGGACGTCGATCTGGACCATCTTGGAGGGGACCTCGAAGCGGCCGATGGGGAGCTCGCCGGTGAGCATCTCGTAGAAGACGACGCCCATCGAGTAGATGTCGGCCCGGTGGTCGACGCCCTTGGGGTTCTCGACCTGCTCGGGGGCCATGTAGTGGGGGGTGCCCATCACCATGTTGGTCATGGTGAGCATGGCGGTCTTCGAGTCGGCGCCGGTGAGCTTGGCGAGGCCGAAGTCGGCGATCTTGATGCGGCCCCTCTTGTCGATGAGGATGTTCTCGGGTTTGATGTCGCGGTGGACGACGCCCTCGACGTGGGCGAACTCGAGCGCGTCGCAGAGCTGGGGGATGACCTTGAAGGCCTGCTCGGGGGTGAACTTCTTGTCGCGCAGCATCTGGCGCAGGTTGACGCCGTCGATGAACTCCATGACGAAGAAGAAGAGGCCCGCCTCGGCGCCGAAGTCGTGGACGGCCACGATGTTGGGGTGGGAGAGGGCGCCCAGGGCCTTGGCCTCGCGGATGAAGCGGCCCTGGAAGTCGGGGTCGAGGGCGAGGCGCTTGGGGAGGATCTTGAGCGCCACGAAGCGGTCCAGGGCGGGCTGGCGGGCCTTGAAGACCACGCCCATGCCGCCGCGGCCGAGGAGTTCGACGATCTCCAGGCCGTGGAAGGTCTCTCCCGGCTTGAGGGGGAGCTCCTCCTGGAGGGCGCCGGGGGAGGTGGGGTCGGTGGGCTTCTGGACGAAGCCCGCGGCGCAGCTGGGGCAGAGGTCGCCCGCGTAGAGGTTCCCGCAGGTGGGGCATTTCTTCATGGTATTCATGGCCTCCACCTCCCGAGAATCACGCGGCCTCCGAAGTTACAGGAATCCGATCAAGTCCCCACGGCCGCGAAGAGCTCCTTGAGCTCGTCGTCGACCTCGCCGCGGGTCTCCACGGTGCGGGCCACCTCGGCGCGCAGGAGCTCGCGGTAGCGCCTCCGGGACCGGTGGATGATCACTTTGACGTTGGATTCCGTCAAGCCCAGCCGCTCGGCCACCTCGCGGACCGAGCCGGGCTGGCCGGCCAGGATGTACTCCCGCAGGGCGTCGAAGCGGGGCCCCAGCTCCTCCTTGAGCGCGCGGGTTGCGCGGTCCAGGATCGCCACCGCCCATTGCCGGAGGTAGAGCCGGGCCGCGGAATCCTTCCCGGCGTGGCTGAAAAGATCCTCGGCCCCCTCGAAATCGAGCGAGAGGGGCTTGGGGCCGCGCTTCTGGGCCTTGCGCCGGTCGTACTCGTTGGAGAGGAAGTGGTCCAGGCAGGCGAGCAGGAAACTGCGAAACCTCCCCTTGGACCGGGACACCCGCCCCAGGCCGTCCCGCACGAGGAAGTCGGTGAAGAAGCCCTGGGTGAGATCCTTGGCGTCCTCCACGTCGTGCCCCTTCCGCCGGATGTAGAAGTAGCAGGGCTTCCAGTATCGGTCGATGAGCCCCCCCAGCTCCTTCCGGTCCCGGGCGAGGAGCACGACCGTCCATCGGGTCTCCCCGAAGGACCGCCGGCTCCCGCCGATGGAGGTTTCTCGTGGCATAAAACAGACGGTCTCTTTTATGGCTGGAGATTACCATTTTGCCCGGGGATGGGACAGGTTGGCCCAGGAAATCGGGCGAGTTCTAACACTATGGTAATTGGCTTACGTTTTGCTTGACATCCCCTCGCCACCTGCTAACTATGAAGCCTCGACGAGTGGTTCGACTGCATTGATTCGCCGGGTGCCAACCCGGCGAATCACTGTGGGCTCACCACAAGGGGAGAAAACGCCTTGAAAATGCGAATGCTGGGGTTGTGGGGGTCTATCGCGACCCTGCTGCTCGTCATGGCCGGGTCCGCCTGGGCCCAGCAACCGCCCGGCCCGGCGCCCGGCAGCCAGGAGGCCGGGTGGTGGCTGCCGTACGCCGCCTCCGATTACTCCGACAGGATCGACGATCTCTATAAGGGCATCTTCATCATCACCGGGGCGATGTTCTTCCTGACCGAGGGGCTCCTCGTCGCCTTCTGCATCCTCTACCGCCGCCGGCCCGGCGTGAAGCCCCACTACACCCACGGCTCCAACGCCGCGGAACTCACCTGGACGCTCATCCCGGCCCTCATGCTGCTGGGCATCGCCGTCTGGCAGATCCCCACCTGGAATTACATCAAGAAGCCCGACTGGGATGCGATGGCGGCGGCCAAGGACACCACGGTGGTCGACACCCTCGGCCAGCAGTTCAAGTGGAATTTCCGCTACCCCGGCACGAAGGAGAAGTTCAAGGCGGACAACGCGGAGTACGACATCAACAACCTCTCCAACCTCCGCGTCCCCTTCGGGAACACCTGCCTCCTCAACCTCCGCTCGGCCGACGTCATCCACAGCCTCTTCATCCCCCACATGCGGGTGAAGCAGGACACGGTCCCCGGCCTCCGCCAGCGCCTCTGGTTCAAGCCCAACCGCATCCAGCTCGTCAACCTGAAGAAGCCCCCCACCGACACGGGCAAGAAGACCCCCAAGGGGGAGCCCTACCTGCAGCAGGACTTCGAGTGGGTCTACGAGCCCAAGGACTTCGAGAAGGGCGGCAGGCACTTCGACAAGAAGATCGCCGTCAGCTCCGTGAGCAAGTACTCCCTCAAGAACGGGGTGCTGGCCCCCCTCAACCCCGCGATGAAGCACCGCATGCTCCACCAGGGCGTCGTCTCGGACGGCAAGACCTGGGACGAGTGCGACTGGGCGATCGGCATCTTCGAGATCGCCTGCGCGGAGCTCTGCGGACTGGGGCACTACACGATGCGCGCCTTCCTCACGGTGGAGCCCCAGGCGGCCTTCGACTACTGGCTCAAGGACGAGGCGGTGAACTCCAGCGAGCCCGACAAGGTGTGGAATTACTGGAGGGACGTGCCCAAGAAGGTGGCCGAAGTTCCCGAACCCCCCAAGAAGAGCTAGGACACGAGACGACTATGAGCGACGAACACGGCGGCCACGAGAAGGCCGGCATCTTCCGGACTTATGTCTGGTCCACCAACCACAAGATGATCGGGAAGCAGTTCCTGGTCACGAGCTTCGTCTTCCTCTTCATCGCGGGCTTCCTGGTGCTCTCGCTGCGCTGGCAGCTGGCGAACCCGGGGAAGCCCGTGCCCGTCCTCGGCAGGCTCATCTTCGCCACGGCCGAACAGCGTGAAAAGGCCCCCAAGGACATCGCCGACGCGGAGAAGGAGCTCGCCGCCGCCAAGGACGACGCCGCGAAAAAGAAAGCCCAGGAGAACCTCGACAACGCGAACAAGCGCGCCGCCGGCCTGGGCGCCGTGAACGACCAGCAATTCATCATGCTCACCAGCATGCACGGCTCCCTCATGATCTTCTTCGTGATCATCCCGATCCTGGTGGGCGCCTTCGGAAACTTCCTCATCCCGCTCCACGTCGGGACGCACGACATGGCGTTCCCGATCCTCAACGCCGCGTCCTACTGGGTCTTCTGGCTGGCCTGCGTCTTCGCCATCGCCGGCTTCGCCGTAGAGGGCGGCGCCGCGTCCGCGGGCTGGACGATGTATTCGACCCTCTCGGAGCTGGGCGGCCCCGGTCAGACGATGTGGCTCATCTCCCTCACCCTGGTGGGCTTCTCGTCGATCATGGGCGCCGTCAACTACCTGACCACCATCCTGAAGATGCGGGCGCCGGGCCTCTCCATGTGGCGCCTTCCGCTCACCACCTGGGCCCAGTTCATCACCGCGGTCCTGCAGCTCCTGGCGACGCCCGTGCTCGCCGGCGCCCTCATCATGCTCTCCTGCGACCGCCTCCTCGGCACCCACTTCTTCACCCCGGGCGGCCTCATGGCCACCTATGTCCCACAGCCCCACTCGGGCGGCAACGTGCTCCTCTGGCAGCACGTCTTCTGGTTCTACTCGCACCCGGCGGTCTACATCCTGGTGCTCCCCGCGATGGGCATGGCGAGCGACCTCCTCGCCGTGGGCGCCCGGAAGGCGATCTTCGGCTACAAGGCGATGGTCTACTCGATCACCGCCATCGCCGGGCTGGGCTTCATCGTCTGGGCCCACCACATGTTCATGTCGGGCATGAAACCCGGGCTCGGCACGGCCTTCATGATCTCGACGATGCTGATCGCCCTTCCGAGCGCCATCAAGGTCTTCAACTGGCTGGGCACCCTCTGGCGCGGCTCCATCCGCTTCGACACCCCCACCCTCAACGCGCTCTCGTTCGTCTCGATGTTCATCATCGGCGGCCTGTCGGGCATCTTCATGGCGGCCACCCCGGTGGACATCTTCATCCACGACACCTACTACATCGTGGCCCACTTCCACTACGTGGTCTTCGGCGGCTCGCTCTTCGCCGTCTTCGGCGCGGTCTTCTTCTGGTTCCCCAAGATGTTCGGCCGCATGATGAACCCCATGCTCGGGAAGCTCCACTGGTTCCTCAGCTTCGTCTTCTTCAACCTGACGTTCTTCCCGATGCACATCATCGGTGCCGGCGGCCACATGCGCCGCGTCCAGATCGGCGACTACGACTGGCTCGCGCCCTTCCACAGCTGGAACGTCTTCATCACCCACTCCGCGATCGTGCTGGGGTTCTCCCAGATCCTCTTCGTCTTCAACTTCTTCTGGAGCATGTACAAGGGCAAGCCGGCCGAGGCCAATCCGTGGCAGTCCAACACCCTGGAGTGGTCCATCCCCTCCCCGGCGCCCGAGCACAACTACCACGTGATCCCCGAGGTCTACAACGGCCCCTACGAGTACGGCGTCGCGGGGGACAAGGAGTACCTCCCCCAGACGGAGAAGTCCGCCGGGCCTCCGGCGGCGCACTAGGCCGGCGAGTGACAAAACGGACGGTACGTTTTATGGCCGCTGAGACAAAACGGACGGTGCGTCTTATGGCCGTGGTCACGGCCGTGATGACGCTCGTCCTCATCCTGGCCGGCGGGTTCGTCACCACCACGAAGACCGGCGACACCATCCCCGAGTGGCCCAGGTCTTGGGGTCGCATGGAGGCCGGCTGGCCGGTGGAGTGGACGCATCGGGCGGTCGCGGGCGTCGTGGGGCTCCTCGTCCTCGCCCTGGCGATCCTGCTGCAGCGGACCGACCCGCGCCCCCTCGTGCGCCGCCTGGGCTGGATCGCCCTCGCGGCCGTGCTCGTCCAGGCCCTGCTCGGAGGCCTGCGGATCTACACCCTGCACCGCGCGGCGGTCGCCATCGTCCACGCCTGTTTCGCCCAGCTCGTCTTCTGCATCATGGTGGGCGTGGCCGTGCTCGCCTCCCGCAACGAGGCCCGCGGCCCCGCCGAGGGGCGCACGATCGGCTTCGCCGCCACGGTCATGGCGTTCCTCCAGCTCGTCGCCGGGGCCGTCACCCGCCACACCGGCGCGGGGTTCGAGGTCCACGTGGCCGGCGCGGTCGGGGTCATGCTGCTCAGCTCCCTCTTCGCGTCCCGTCTCACGATGACGCCGCTCCACTGGGGCGGCCGGCTCCTGATGGGGCTCCTGGCGGTTCAGATCCTCCTCGGGTTCGCCACGTGGATGATCACCCGGGACGCCGGGTTCGAGCGGAGCGTCCAGGCCCCCGCGCTTTCCCTCGCCGTGGTCTCCGCCCACGTGGCGCTGGGCGCCTCGATCCTGGCGGCGTCGCTCGTCCTGACCCTGAAATGCGCGCGCCGGACGGCCGAAGAGGCCCTCCCGGCGCTGGAGGCGGCCCGCTCATGAACGGCGAAGCAGCCGCGCTGCCTGCCGTGGCGTCGCGCGCCCGCGCGGCGGACTACATGACCCTCACCAAACCCGGCATCACCGTCATGGTGGGCCTCACCGCGGCGGTGGGCTACCACCTCGGCTCCCCGGGGGCGATGGACCTCGTCCGCCTCCTGCATCTCGCGGGCGGCACGCTGCTCTCGTCGGCCGGGGCCGCCGCGCTCAACATGCTGATCGAACGCGAGGCCGACGCGAAGATGGATCGCACGAAGAACCGGCCGCTGCCCGCCGGACGCCTGGGCGCCGCCGAAGTCCTCGTGTTCGGGATCGTCCTCTGCGCGGCCGGGACGGCCTGGCTGGCCCTGGGGACGAACCTGCTGACCGCCGTCCTCGGCGCGGCCACCATCCTGAGCTACGTGGGCGTCTATACCCCCCTGAAGAGCCGCACCTCGCTCTGCACGATCGTGGGGGCGGTGCCCGGCGCCCTGCCCCCCGTCATGGGCTGGGCGGCGGCGCGGGGCTCGGTGGATTTCGGCGCGTTGATCCTCTTCCTGATCCTCTTCTTCTGGCAGCTCCCGCACTTCCTGGCGCTGGCCTGGATGTACCGCGAGGACTACGCGCGGGGCGGCTTCCCGATGCTGACCGTCGAGGACCCGGACGGCTCGAGCGCCGGCCGCCAGGTGGTGCTGCAGACGCTGGCCCTCGTCGTCGTCTCCCTGCTCCCGGCGGGCTTCGGGATGGCGGGCGAGGGGTATCTCGTGGCGGCGCTCGTGCTCGGGACGGGGTTCCTGGGCTTCGGGATCGCCTTCGCCGTGGAGCGCACGCGGCCGCGGGCCTCCCGGCTCTTCTTCGCGTCCATCGCGTACCTGCCGGTCCTCCTGGGGACCCTGGCCTTCGCATAAGGGGAGAACATGTCGCACGCGGATGCAGCAGCGGCCCACGGCCACGACGGAGGGGAAGACCACGCCGTCACGTTCGAGCGGGCGCGGTTCGGGATGTGGCTCTTCATCGCCTCGGAGATCATGATGTTCGGCGCGTTCATCGCGGTGTACATCGTCCTGCGCATGAGCATGCCCCAGGAGGTGGTCGATTACTCCAAGGAAGTGCTCAGCCACACCTTCCACCTCGCGCTCATCAACACCTTCATCCTCATCGCGAGCTCCTACACGGTCGTGCGCGGGGTGAACGCGATGTCGAAGGGGAACAAGGGCCACTGTGAGGACATGCTGATCCTCACGGCGGCCCTCGGGCTGCTCTTCCTCGTCCTGAAAGGCGTCGAGTACGCTGCCAAGTTCGATCACGGCATCGGCCCCTCCCACAACGTCTTCTTCAGCTGCTACTTCCTGATGACCGGCTTCCACGGACTCCACGTCCTGATCGGGGTCATCCTGCTCCCCTGGTGCGCCTTCTACGTCGAGAAGTTCGACGCCCACCACTACGCGCACGTGGAGAACCTGGCGCTCTACTGGCACTTCGTGGACGTGGTGTGGATCTTCCTCTTCCCGATCGTGTATCTACTCTAGGAGCCGGCCATGAGCGACCCCGCCAACACGAAGATCTACCG
>JAHFOZ010000101.1 GCA_023261405.1 Planctomycetota bacterium | reverse complement strand
GGGACCGGGGCGGATTCCAGCAGCACCGAGCCATGAGGGAGCGGGAATGATTCGGGCTCCACGGCGAAGCGGACCCGGACCCTCCGGTTCGTCGCGTGGCGGGCCGCCTCGGTGGCCGTCTCGAGGAAAAGGGCCTCGATCCTCACCCGCGCGAACGAGCCCTCGACGTGGAAGGTGAAGACCTCTTCGTCGAAGGAGGCCGGGCGGACGTGCCGGATCCAGCGCGCGTATCTCTCGGGCCCGAGGAGGAGGAAGAGCCGGTCGTTGAGGCGCTTCCACACCCTCTCCAGAACCCAGGGCATCGCCGATCCTCGCTGCTCGTCGTAGGGACGCGGGGCGTGGGGCTAGACGCAGACCCTCTGCGGGATGCCGGGGTCGGTGGGTGCCTCTTTCGCCCCTCTCACGCGCGCGCCGCCTCTCTCCAAGTCCGGGGCAAGTATATCACGGATTGCACCCTTGACGATCGAATCATTGACGATTGGACCGCCCGCCCAGGTTTTTCACGATGAACTATTCTTTTCATCGAGCCCTTCCCGGGGCCTTGGGGTCTTCGTGTCTTTGGGGTGAGATCGGTTCTGGGGGATCCCGGCGGACTTACTCGCGGAAGCGGCCCACGACGATCGTGGAGTTGTGGCCCCCGAATCCGAGCGAGTTGGACATGGCGTACTCGATCTCGAGCGGGCGCTTCACGTTCGGGACGCAGTCGAGGTCGCACTCGGGATCGGGGGTCTCGTAGTTGATGGTGGGATGGACCACCTTGTCGCGGATGGAGAGCACCGTGGCCACCATTTCCACCCCGGCGGCGGCGCCCAGGAGATGGCCGATCATCGACTTGGTCGAGTTGATGGGGATCTTCCGGGCGGCGTCGCCGAAGGTTCTCTTGATGGCGGCGGTCTCGATCTTGTCGTTGAGGGGGGTGGAGGTCCCGTGGGCGTTGATGTACGAGACCTGCTCGGGGCGGAGCCCCGAGTCCTTCAGGGCCTGCCTCATGGCGTAGGCCCCGCCTTCTCCGTCGGGGTCGGGGGCGGTGATGTGGTAGGCGTCGTCGCTGTTGCCGATCCCCAGAACCTCGGCGTAGATCTTCGCGTCGCGCGCCTTCGCGTGCTCCAGCTTCTCGAAGACCAGGATCGCGGCGCCTTCGCCCAGGACGAAGCCGTCGCGGTTCTTGTCGAAGGGGCGGGAGGCTTTCGTGGGGGCGTCGTTCCGGCTCGAGAGGGCGCCCATGTTCGCGAAGCCGGAGATCGAGAGGTACGTGAGCGCGGCCTCCGAGCCGCCCGTGAGCATGACGTCCGCGTCCCCGTACTGTATCGTCCGCAGCGACGTGCCCATCGCGTGGTTGGCGGAGGCGCAGGCCGAGGCCACGCCCCAGTTGGGCCCGCCGAGTTTGAAGGTGATGGCGATCTGGCCGGAGGCGGCGTTGAGCATCATCTTGGGGACGAAGAAGGGGCTCGTCCGGCCGGGCCCCTTCTCCATGAAGCGCCGGTGCTGGTCCTGGAGCTCGGTGATCCCGCCGATGCCGCTGGCGATGATGGAGCCGCAGCGGAAGCGGTCGCACTTCGAAAAGTCGATGCCCGAGTCCCTCACCGCCTGCTTCGCGGCGGCGACGGCGTACTGGGCGAAGGGGTCCATGCGCTTGGACTCCTTCGGGTCGATGTGGAGGTCGGGGTTGAAGCCCTTGACCTCGGCCCCGAAGGTGACGGACTGGCCGGCCGTGTCGAACTTCGTGATCGGCGCGGCGCCGCTGGTGCCGGAGAGGAGCGCGTTCCAGTAGGTGTCGACATCGTGCCCGACCGGCGTGATGACGCCGAGTCCGGTGATGACGACCCTACTTTTTGTCACGGATGTTGTCCTCGATGTACTTGATGGCGTCGCCCACGGTCTGGATCTTCTCGGCGGCGTCATCGGGGATGGAGAGGTCGAAGGCGTCCTCGATCCCCATCACGAGCTCGACGGTGTCCAGGGAGTCGGCTCCCAGATCGTTCACGAACGAGGAGGCGCGGGTGATCTTCTCCTTGGCCACGCTGAGCTGCTTCGCCACGATCTCGATCACCTTCGCCTCGATCTCCTGGGGACTCAATGCCATAGCGCCTCCATCAAGTCGTTGAGCGGCCAGGGGGACCCCTTGACTCCCTGCGGGCCGAGCGGCCCGCCCCTGCGCGCGGCGTTCTCCGGGCCGCGTGTTGGGGCGCGATTCTAGCGACGCCCACCCGCCTTTTCAAGGATAAGTTCCGGAAGCGCGGGGCCCCGGGTCAGACCGGCGCGGGGCCGGGGGCCTGGTTGAGCTCCACGAGGACTCCGAACGCGTCCTTCGGGCGCAGGAAGTTCACCCACTTGCCGCCCGCGCCCGCCTTGGGCTCCTCCCAGAGCGGGACGTGCCCGCGGGCCCTCAGCTCGCGTGCCGCCTCCCGGATGTCCTCCACCTCGAAACACACGTGGTGCACCCCCTCCCCGCGTGAGGTGAGGAATTTCGAGATCACCTGCTCGCCCTCCATCGGCTCCAGCAGCTCCAGCACCGATCCGCCCGCCTGCACCTTCACGACCTTGAGCTTCATCTCCGGGAGCGTCTCCCGATCGACCACCGGCAGGCCCAGCGCCCCGGACCAGAACGCGGCCGCCTGGTCCGCCGAGCGGCACGCCAGGCCCAGGTGCTCGATCCGGAGGATCTTCATTCGCGTCGCGCCGCGGCCGCCTCGAAGAGCTCGAGGACGCGCCCCACCGTCTCCTCATCCGCTTTCATGGGGAAGAACCCGAAGTTCCATTGGGCCGGGATGATCATCAGGTGCCGGCCCGAGCGACAGACGTTCGCCGCGGGGCCCTTCGCCCGCGTCCGGTACTTCAGATGGGTCCCTTCCGGGAACTCCTCGAGGAAGCCGCGCTCCGGGAGCGACACGACGTCCACCGGCATCCCGCTCACCGAGTAGCGCCGGACGGCGGAGGCTTCCAGCGGGTAGCGGTCGAAGATCTCGCGCGCCTCGCGGAACCCGAGGGTATGAGCGGGGTCCTGGGAGACGGCCTGAAGCTCGACCTCGAGCCCTGCCTGGCGCCAGGCGTCCATCCAGGGGTCCTCCGGCACGGGAAGCCGGGGCTCGACCGCCGCGACGAGGCCGTAGAGCGCGGCCGCGGCGAGCGCTGCGGCCACGGGGGCCGGCCAGTGCTTCCTCACGCGCGTCCCTCCCCGGGCCGGTATCGACCGTAGCGGTCCGCGAGCGTCGCGGAGATCTCCCCCAGAGTCGCGCGCGCCCGGACGCACTCGAGGACGGCCGGGAAGAGGTTCAGCTCCCGGTCGGCCGCGGCGCGGAGCCCGTCGAGCGCCCGGGCGCAGCGCGCGCCATCGCGCGCCTCCCGGATCCGCCGGACCCTCTCGACGCGCTCCTCCTGGACGCGCTCGTCGACCTTGAGCACGGGCAGCCCGCCGGGGCGCGCGGGCTCGACGTGGCGGTTGACCCCCACGACGACGCGGCGGCCCTCCTCGATCTCCCGCTGGAAGGCGAGGGCGCTCCGCTCGATCTCCATCCGCTCGTAATCGAGGGCCTCCACGGCGCCGCCGCGCCGGTCGATCTCCCCGACGAGCCGCGACGCCTCGGCCTCGAGGCGGTCCGTCGCGTCCTCCACCGCCCGCGCGCCGCCGAAAGGGTCGGCCACGTCGCGGATTCCCGTCTCCTCGGCCAGGATCTGCTGGGTGCGGAGCGCGAGGCGCGCGGACTTCTCCGTGGGGAGGGCGAGCGCCTCGTCCATCGCGTTCGTGTGGAGGGACTGGGCGCCCCCCAGCACGGCGGCCATCGCCTGGAGCGTCACGCGGACGACGTTGTTGTAGGGCTGCTGGGCGGTGAGGGTGGAGCCCGCGGTCTGGACGTGGAAGCGGAGCATCTGGGCCTTGGGGTCGCGGGCGCCGAAGCGGTCGCGCATGGTGCGGGCCCAGAGGCGCCGGGCGGCGCGGAACTTGGCGATCTCCTCGATGAAGTCGCTGTGCGCGTTGAAGAAGAAGCTGACCCGGCGCCCGAGGACGTCGACGTCGAGCCCGCGTCGGAGCGCGGCCTCCATGTAGGCGATCCCGTTGGCGATCGTGAAGCCCAGTTCCTGGGCGGCGGTGGACCCCGCCTCGCGGATGTGGTAGCCGGAGACGCTGATGAAGTTCCACTTCGGGAGCTGCCTCGCGGCGTGCTCGATCAGGTCCACGGCGACCTTCATGGAGGGCTTCGGGGGGAGGAGGTAGCAGCCGCGCGCGACGAACTCCTTGAGGATGTCGTTCTGCACGGTGCCGCCCAGCGTTTCCGCCTTCACCCCCCGGGCCTCGGCGGCCGCCACGTGGAGCGCCAGGAGCACGATCGCGGTGGCATTGATGGTCATCGAGACGCTCACCCGGTCCAGGGGGATGCCCTCGAGCAGCTCCTCCATGTCGTCCAGGGCGGCGATGGAGACGCCGGACTTGCCCACCTCGCCGCGGGCCATGGGATCGCCGGGGTCGTAGCCCATCTGGGTGGGCAGGTCGAACGCCACCGAGAGCCCGGACTGCCCGGCCTCGAGGAGCATGCGGTAACGCCGGTTGGTCTCGGCGGCCGAGGCGTACCCCGAGTACTGCCGCAGGGTCCACGGCCGCTCGGCGTACATCGTGGGGTGGATGCCCCGGGTGAAGGGGAACTCGCCGGGGCGGGACGTGTCCATGGGGCGATTATAGCGTCCGGATCAGTCCACGACGAACAGGACCTGGCCCTTGTCCACGGGCTGGCCGCTCCGCGCCTCGATCGAGCGGAGGACGCCGTCGCGCGGGGCGGCGATCTCGTTCTCGAGTTTCATGGCGTCGAGGCAGAGGACGGGCTGGCCCTTCTTCACCGGGTCGCCCCCTTTCAGGAGCACGCGGGTGACGAGGCCCGGGATGGGGGCGCGCACGGAGACGGCCCCGGCCGCCGCGGCCGGCCGGCCCGTCACGCGCGCCAGCAGTTCGGTCCGCGGGTCGCGCACGACCACCTCGAAGCCGATGCCGTCGATCAGGATCGAGGTGACGCCGTCCTTCCGGTCCCAGCCGAAGTCGATGCGCCGGTCGCCGGGTACTTCGACTCGCCCTTTCGCGCCCCGTCGGCCCTTCGGGGCAGACCGGGTCCCGACCTTGGGCGGCTCGGTACTGAGGAAGGCGGTGCGGATGCTCGACTTCTGGTCGTCGAGCGTGACGGCGATCTCGCGGCCGCCGATGCGCACGAGGACGCGGTCGCGGTCCGGCTGGAGGTCGAACTCGAAGTCGTGGCCGTTGGAGTGGGCGAAGAGCTTCACGGCAGGTCCCGCAGGGCGCTCTTCCAGGGGGAGAGGGGCCGGGGTCCGGCGTGTCGCGGCGCCCGCTGCTCGCGGCGGAGGAACTCGAGGGCCGCGGCGAGGACCGCCGCCTCCTCGTGGTGCTCCGCCTTGACGTCCTCGAAGTCGAACTCCTCGTCCACGAACTTCGTGTGGATGCGGCCGGCGCGGAAGGAGCGGTTGCGGAAGAGCTGGAGGTGGAAGGGGACCGTGGTCTGGACGCCCACCACCTTGAACTCGCGCAGGGCGCGCAGGATCCGGTCCATCGCGCCCTCGCGGTCGGGCGCCCAGGCTACGAGCTTGGCGATCAGCGAGTCGTAGTAGACCGTGACCTGGGTGCGGGGCGCGAGGTCGCTGTCCACCCGCACAAACGGACCGGCGGGGAAGCGCACGCCCGCCACTTCCCCGACGGCCGGGGCGAAGTTCGAGAACGGGTCCTCGGCGCAGATCCGGGCCTCGATGGCGTGGCCGTTCCAGCGCACCTCGTCCTGCTTGAGGGGGAGGCGCTCGCCCGCGGCCACGGCGAGCTGCATCTTCACGAGGTCGAGCCCGGTGACCATCTCCGTGACCGGGTGCTCCACCTGGAGGCGCGCGTTCACCTCCAGGAAGTAGAAGCGGCCCTTCGCGTCGAGCAGGAACTCGCAGGTCCCGGCGTTCTCGTATCCCACGCTCGCCGCGATTTTCCGGGCCGTCTCGCCCAGCCGCTCCCGCAGCGCGGCGTCGACCGCGACCGACGGCGACTCCTCGACGAGCTTCTGGTGGCGTCGCTGGATGGAGCACTCCCGCTCGCCGAGGTGGATCACGTTTCCGCGCGCGTCGCCGAAGACCTGGACCTCCACGTGGCGCGGGCGGGCCACGTACTTCTCCAGGAAGACGGTGCCGTCGCCGAACGCGTGGGCCGCCTCGCTCGAGGCCTCGCGGGAGGCGCGGCCCAGATCGCGGGCGCCGCGGACGACCCTCAGGCCCTTGCCGCCCCCGCCGGCCGCGGCCTTCAGGAGGAGGGGATAGCCGTGCTTCTTCGCGAAGGCGCGGGCCTGGGCCTCGTCGATGGCGCCGCTGACGCCGGGGACCACGGGGACGCCGAGCTTCTGCGCGACCTTCCGCGCGGCGATCTTGTTCCCCACGGCGCGCATGGATTCCGGCCGGGGGCCGATGAACTTGAGGTTCGCCTTCGCGCAGGCCTCGGAAAAGTCCGCGTTCTCCGACAGGAATCCGTATCCGGGATGGACCGCCTGTGCGCCGGACTTCCGCGCGATCTCCAGCAGGCGGTCGATGCGCAGGTAGCTCTCACGGGCGGGGGCGGGGCCGAGCAGGAAGGACTCATCGGCCTGGGAGACGTAGTTGGACCAGCGGTCCGCCTCGCTGTAGACGGCGACGCTGCGGAGGCCCAGTTCCTTGCAGGCGCGGATGACCCGGAGGGCGATCTCCCCGCGGTTGGCGACCAGGACTTTCCGGAACATGCGGGGGATTGGAACACAAAGCCCCGCGGGGCTCAATCGAATTCCAGGCCCGAACATCACCGCAGAGATAACAGAGACAACGGAGATAACGAACGCAACGAAGGCAACAAAAACAAAGGAGATGCGAACAGAGGGGGTCGCCTGCTGTCCCTTTGGAGTCCGCTTCGTTGGCTCTGCGTCCTCTGCGGTGAGAAGGTGGGCTGGGTTTTTAGCCGAAGAGGCCCGGGGCGAAGACGATGTTCATGTCCGCCCGCCGGCCCGCCAGCTCGATCTGGCGCTCGATGGACTGGACCTCCGGGTTCTTCGGGTGGAGGACGACGGTGAAGGAGCCGTCGCGGTCCCCGAAGAGGGCGAGCTTCGAATCGTGGGAGGAGGCCAGGACGTCGCGTCGGAAACGGTCCTCGCGCGCCTTGAGCGAGGCCTCCGCGGCCCGCTGCCAGGCGATCTCGAACAGGTCGAAGGGGGCCGACGTGAGATAGAAGAAGAGGCCCCCGTCGACGGGCGGGGCGAACGGCTCGAGCATCGGGAGGCTCCGGAGGAAGTCCTTGACCTCCACCAGGACGAGGTCGTCCTCCGACATCGCGTACTGGAGGTGGAGGAACTTGAGGTCGGCCTTCAGGAGTTTCGAGGCGAGCGCCCCCGCCTTGCCTCCGGCGACGTCGCGGATGCCGAAGATCGTCCGGTGGCCCTCGGCGAAGGGGGCGAAGAACCCGGCGGCAAAGCGGAGTTCCCTGGGCGCGGAGCGCTTGATCTCGGCCATGACGATCCGGCGGGTGACGGGCTTGGAGAAGATCTGGATCGTGTGGTAGTCGGCGATCAGGCGGAGCTTCTCGAAGCGCGGGTCGTAGATCCCTTCGAAGGATCGGAGCGGACCGCTCTGGACGACGTAGTCTTGCACCGTTTCCTCCCTGGCCCGCCGGTCGCCCGCCGCGATTATAGGGGCGGGAGGGCTACAGAGGAATGTTTCCGTGCTTCTTCGGCGGGTTCCGGTCCCGCTTGGTCTTCAGGAGCTCCAGCGCCTTGACGAGCCGGCGGCGCGTGTCGGCGGGCTCGATGACGTCGTCGATGTACCCCTTCTGGGCGGCGATGTACGGGTTGGCGAACTTCGTCCGGTACTCGTCGATGAGCTGCTCGCGCGTCTTCCGGGGATCCCTGGAGGCCTCGATCTCCTCCTTGAAGATGATATTGACGGCGCCCTCGGGGCCCATCACGGCGATCTCCGCCGTGGGCCAGGCGAAGTTGAAGTCGCCGCGGATGTGCTTGGAGTTCATGACGTCGTAGGCCCCGCCGTAGGCCTTGCGGGTGATCACCGTGATCCGCGGGACCGTGGCCTCGCACCACGCGTAGAGGAGCTTGGCGCCGGCGCGGATGATGCCGCCATGCTCCTGGGCCACGCCCGGGAGGAACCCGGGGACGTCCTCGAACGCCACGAGCGGAATGTTGAACGCGTCGCAGAAGCGGATGAAGCGGGCGCCCTTGACGGAGCTGTCGATGTCCAGGCACCCGGCGAGGTGCGCGGGCTGCTGGGCCACGACCCCCACCGGGCGCCCGTTGAGGCGGGCGAACCCCACGAGGATGTTCTTCGCGAAGTCCCGGTGCACCTCGAAGAATCCGCCGTTGTCGAAGACGGCGTGGATCGCCTCCTTCATGTCATAGGGCTTCTGGGGATTGTCGGGCACGAGGGCGTTCAGCTTCGCCTCGCGGCGCGTGGGGTCGTCGCCCGTGGGGACGAGAGGCGGCTCCTCCATGTTGTTCGGGGGCAGGTAGGAGAGGAGCTCGCGGATCTGCCGCAGGCACTCCCCCTCGTCCTTCGCCGCGAAGTGCGCCACGCCGCTCTTCTCGTTGTGGACCGCGGCGCCGCCCAGGTCCTCGAAGGAGACCTTCTCGTGCGTGACCTCCTTGATCACGTTGGGGCCCGTCACGAACATGTAGCTCGTGCCCTGGACCATGAAGACGAAGTCGGTGATGGCGGGGGAGTAGACGGCGCCGCCGGCGCAGGGCCCGAGGATGGCGGAGATCTGGGGGACCACGCCGCTGGAGAGGGTGTTGCGGAGGAAGATGTCGGCGTAGCCGCCCAGCGATTCCACGCCCTCCTGGATCCGCGCGCCGCCCGAGTCGCACAGCCCGATCACCGGGATGCCCAGCTTGAGCGCCATGTCCTGGATCTTGCAGATCTTGCGCGCGTGGGCGAGCCCCAGCGAGCCGCCCAGGACCGTGAAGTCCTGCGCGAAGAGGGCCACCGCCCGGCCGTCGATCCGGGCGAATCCGGTGACCACGCCGTCGCCCGGAAACTTCTTCGAGGCCATCCCGAAGTGGGTGGCCGAGTGTTCAACGAAGGCGTCGATCTCGTCGAAGGACCCCTCGTCCGCCAGGAGCGTGATCCGCTCCCGCGCGGTGAGCTTCCCCGCCGCGTGCTGCTTCGCGACGCGCTCGGGACCGCCCCCCTCCAGGGCCTTCCGCCGCAGCTTCTCGAGGTGGGAGAGGCGGTCTTCCGGCATGGGCGACATGATAACGAGAATGGAGAATCGAGAATAGGGAATCGAGGACCGCAAGGGGCCGGGGGCGCGCCTTCATCGCTGCGAGCTCCAAGCTTCGAACTACGCGCTACGGTCTCCCGTCCGCGAGGATGCCCCAGTCGCGCAGGACGCGGGCGGCGACCCGCCACACGGGCTGCTCGGTCCACTCCCGGAGGGACTCGTCCAGCAGGGTGGCGCAGCCGTCGTCGGCGAGCAGGGGCTCGATCTCGCGGCAGTACTGCTGGGCGTCCAGCCTGCCCAGCGCCTCGATCGCGCGGGCCCGGACGGCGGAGTCCGGGTCACGGAGGCGCAGGGCGACATCCTCCACGAACGAGGACCGGCGCAGGCAGCCCAGGGCTTCCACAGCGAAGGCGCGTTCGCGGGCGTGGGGGGACTTGAGGAGCGCGGTGATCTCCAGGGAATAGTCGGCCACGCCCAGGCGGCCGAGGGACCAGGCCGCCGCGGCGCGGACGGCCGGGTCGGGGTCGCTGCGGAGGAGGCGCACGATCTGCGGGACGTACTCGCGGCCCTCCAGCCAGGCCATGGCCTCGGCGGCGCCGCGCCGGACGGAGGGGCAGTCATCCCGGAGGGCGGCCGCGAGCGGGCGGGCATGTTCGGCCGTGCCCCGCCGGAGCAGGCCGCGCACGGCCTCGGACCGAACGAAGGGGTCGATGTCGCCCAGCGCGCCCACGACGGGCTCCGCCGATTCCTTCATGTCCAGCGCGGAGAGGCCGCGCACGGCCTCGGCCCTCTCGGCGGGGCTGCCTACCGAGAGGACGCGCGAGTAGTCGGCGAACGCCTCGAGGCGGACCCCCTTGGCGCGCCAGGCCATGGCGCGGTGCAGGATCGCCCGCCCGTTGCGGGAGTTCGAGGCCACGGCGGCCTTCTGGGAGTCGATCGCGGCATCGGGGGAGCAGCCGTCGCCGGCGCGGGCCGCTTCCGGCTCGAGGCCCCAGTCGAGGAGGATCCGGGCGGCGACTTCGCGGAGGGGGAACGCCCTCCAGTCCCGGGAGGCCTCATCGAAGAGGGCCGCCTGCTGGTCGAGGGGGGCGTCCAGGAGGACGGCCACGGCCGCGGCGGCATGGCGGGCGTCGAGCGCGCGCAGCGCGGAGGCCGCGCGGCCGCGCACGGCGGGAGAGCGATGGGTGAGGAGGGCCTCGGCGTTCCGGGCATAGTCGTGGGCGCCCAGAGTCCCGAGGGCCTCGATCGCCGGCCCGCAGGCGGCCTCGCCGCGGGGCAGGAGGAGGGCGAGATCCACGGCGCGGTCCAGCGCGCCCATGCGGCCGAGGGCCCAGGCGGCGGAGCCGCGGACCTCGTCGGCGGGGTCCCGCAGGAGGTCGTAGACCGGATCCACGTGGGCCGGGCCGCCCAGGAGGCCCAGCCCCGCGGCGGCGCGCGCGCGCACGACGGGCTCGGAGTCCTTCAGGAGGCGCAGGAGGGCGCCGGCCTGGTCACGGATGCCGAGCCGGGCGAGGGCCCAGGCGGCCTCGGCGCGGAGGCCCGCCTCGGGGGCCGCGAGCAGCGGCGCGAGCTCCCCGGCGAGGTTCTTGAGTCCCATGCCTCCGAGCGCGGCGACGGCGTCCTGCCTGGAGCGGAGGTCGCGGGATTGCAGGGCTTTCCGGAAGTCGGCGAGGGCGAGGTCGGGGAGGCCCTTGCCCTGGTAGGCGGCGCCGCGGTCGAGGTACCCCTGGGCGCGTCCCGGGTCGAGTTCGACCGCCTTGCCGAGGTCGGCAAGGGCGCGGTCCCAGTCGCGCCGCTCGCGATGAAGGTTGCCCCGGAGGGCGTGCGCTTCCGCGAGGCCCGGGCTGCAGGCGATGGCGCGGGAGGCCTGACCGATGGCGTTCTTCCAGTCGTGGCGGGCACGGTGCATCCGCACGAGTTCCAGCCGGAGCCCGATGTCCGAGGGGTCCAGGTCCGCGCCCCGGTCGAGGTCGGCCACGGCGCCGTCGAGGGCGCCGGTTTCCCAGAGGAGGCGCCCGCGTTCGAGGAGCAGCTGCTTGTCGGCAGGGGCGAGTTCGAGGGCGCGTCCGTAGTCCTCCAGGGCGCGGGGGAAGTCCTTCAGGTCGCGGTGGAGGGCGGCCTGGCGGGCGTGTCCGAGGGGCTCCTTGGGGAAGGCGGCGATGAGCCTCGAGTAGTCCTCAAGGGCCGCGTCGAGTTGCCCCTTGGCGCGGTGGGCCTCTTCCTTGCCCAGGTGGGCGCGGGCATGGGAGGGGGAGAGGCGGATCGCGAGCGCGAAGTCCTGGATGGCGCCGTCCCATTGCCTCTGGCGGAGGAGGATCTCCGCGCGGCCGAGGCGGGCGTCGAGGTCGTCGGGCGAGAGGGCGAGGAGTTCGGCGAGGTCGGCGAGCGCGCCCGCGGGGTCCCCGCGGTCGATCCGCAGGGTGGCGCGGAGGGTGCGGGCGCGCGTGAGCTTGGGGTCGATCTCGAGGGCCCGGTTGAAGTCCTCGAGGGCGGCCTCGGCGCGGCCCGTATCGCGGCGGATCTCGCCGCGGAGGAGGAGGGCCTCGGCCCGGTCGGGGTCGGCGAGGAGGACGGCGTTCAGCTCGGCGAGCGAGCCTTCGGGGTCGGCCTTGCGGCGGAGGCGGGCCTTGAGGAGGCGCGGCCCGGGCGCTTGCGGATCGAGCTCGAGGGAACGGATGCAGTCCGCGAGGGCGCCGTCGGCATCGCCCGCCTGAAAGCGCTGCTCGGCGCGCTCGAGGTGGAGGGCGGCCGAATGGGGGGAGAGTTCGACGCACCGGTTGTAATCCATGACGGAGTGGGCGTGCTCTCCGAGGGAGGCCCAGGCGCGGGCGCGGACGAGGTGGCCCTCGAGGGATTTCGGATCGAGGCGGAGGACCTCGCCGCAGTCGTCGATGACGGCCTTCCAGTCCTTGCGGGCGAGGTGGGTGAGGAGGCGGTCGCTGTAGGCGCCGAGGGCCTTGGGGTTGAGCCTGACGGCCTCGGTGAGGTCGCGGACGGCCTCCTCGGCGCGGCCCATGCGGAGGTGGCAGGAACCGCGGCCGGACCAGGCGCCCCAGTGCTCGGGCATTTTCTCGAGGACTTTGGAGTAATCGGCCACGGCGGCGGCCCATTCGTTGCGGGTGCGGCGGAGCTCGGCGCGGCGGAAGTGGGGCTCGGGGTCGTCGGGCGCGAGGTCGATGGCGCGGGAGGTATCGGCGATCGAGCCCTGGAGGTCGCCCCGGTCGGCCCGGAGCTGGGCGCGTCCCAGGTAGGCGAGGACGAGCCTGGGGTCGATCTGGAGGGCGCGGGAGTAGTCGGCGAGGGCGCCGTCGAGGTCGCCCATTTCGCGGCGGAGGTCGGCGCGGACGAGGAAGCCCTCCTTGTGCTCGGGGTCGATGAGGACGGCCTTGCGGAGGTCGACGAGGGCGCCGTTGAGGTCGTTCTTCTGTTGCCTGAGCTTGGCGCGCTGGGTGTAGGCCCAGGCGAAGTTCCAGTACTGGGTGATGCTGCGGGTGTAATCCTGGATGGCGCCGTCGAGATCGCCGGCCTGGAGCCGGAGGGCCTCGCGCTCCTGGTGCAGGGTGGTGTTGCGGGGGTCGTTCTCGATGGCGCGGTCGTAGTCGGCAATGGCGCGGGTGATGTCGTGGCCCTTGACGAGGATGCGGGCGCGGATCTGGCGCGCGCGGGTGGAGTAGGGATCGATCTCCACGAGGCGGGTGTAGTCCTGAAGGGCGAGGTCGGCGTCGCCCTTGAGGGCGTAGGCCTGGCCGCGGGTGTAGTAGGCGGAGGGGTGGCGGGGATTGAGGCGGATGGCTTCGGAGCAGTCCTTGAT
>JAHFOZ010000100.1:9492-13039 GCA_023261405.1 Planctomycetota bacterium | reverse complement strand
GGTGCGGGACTGCCCCGAGCGCGGGCCGGCGGACATCGCGCGACGCCACCTTGCCGAGTATCTCAAGATGGGGAAACCCGCGCCCGCCTTCGTGGACAAGGACAGCTCGGGCCAGGAAGTGTCGCTCGAGAAACTGCGGGGCCGCGTGGTGGTGCTCTACTTCTTCGACACCTCGCTGGCCGGGGCGGTCGCCGAGGCGTCCTTTCTGAGGCGGATGCGCGAGACGTTCAAGCCCGAGGACCTGGAGATCGTGGGCATCTCGGTGAACCCGGAGAAGAAGGACCTGGCGACCTTCCTCGCGGAGAAGCACGCGTCCTGGCCCCTGGTGCACGACGGGAAGGGCTTCGACGGGCTCGTCCCGCTCCTCTACGGGATCCGCGGCTTGCCTTCGCTGACGGTCATCGACCGGAAGGGGACGATCCGCTTCTTCAACCTCGCCGGGCGGGACCTGCGGCACGCCCTCCTAAAGCTCGTTGAAGAGAAGTAGCCCCCGCGGCCGATAGGATTCTGAGCGGGGGAAGTCCCAGATGATTCGCGAGCTCGTGGCGCTGGTCGAGAGGCTCAACCTCTCCACGCACAAGAGCCTGATCGGCGCGCATTTCCCGGAAATCGTGGCGCTCCTGTCGATCGTATTCGGCGGGGCGTTCCTTCTCTTCGGATGGCGGCACCACAGCTACTTCCTGGGCGTGACGGGCTTCCTCACGGGCGGCTGGGCGGGTCTCCTCCTCAAGAGCCACCTGCAGCCGGCGGGCGGCGGGATCACCCCGATGCTCTACCTGGCGACCTGCGCGGTGGGCGGGGCCTTCGTGGCGATCTGCTGGAGGCGCTTCGTGGGGATTCTTCTCGGGGGCTTCACGGTGGCGGTGCTGGGCACGGTCTTCTTCCCCCAGTACTTCAAGCCGGGGGACCACACGCTGGCGGCGATCTCGCTGGCCTTCCTGCTCGGGGGCGGACTCGGGGCGATCTTCCCCAAGTTCTTCTTCGTCTTCAACTCGTCGCTCATCGGCGCCGTGTTCGTGACCTTCGGCGTCTCGAGCGCGGTGGTGACGCGCGTCTCGGCGGACCTCCGCGGCGAGACCCAGGTGCTGGTGCATCTCTGCATCTTCCTCCCCACCCTGATCTTCGGCATCCTCTACCAGCTCACCACGTCGCAGAACCAGCCGATGGCGGACGACGCGCCCAGCCCCGCCCGCTCCCAGGCGTAAGCGCCCCTCCGGAACCGACCGGGTAACGTTTCAGCGCCGCAATTTCGCCAACACGCCGGCAGACTTTCCCCGGCTGTGGATTCCGGGGGAGAGCCGGGCGCACGGGACGCGCCCGGGGCGACGGGGGACCTCTACTTCACGATCCCCCACTTGGTCTTGATAACGGCGGGGATGTCGTAGGGAATGTCCTCGTCCCACTTGGAGAAGAGGACGTCCACCTTCATTTGAAACTCGCCGACGCGGGCCTGGAACTCCTTGGGGATGGCGTTGGGCTTGAGCTTGGGGGTCAGGTACCACTCCAGGCGCATGACATTCAGGTCCTCCTTGGACACCCAGAGCTTGTAGGTGGAGACCGAGGTCTTCATGTCGAAGGAGCCCTCGTTCAGGCGCATCATGCCGCCGCGACCGCCGAAACCCCCGAGGCCGCCGCCCCCCCCGCCGCCCCCCTGCGCGCGACGGTCCGCCTGCGCCGAGAGCTGGTCGGCGAACTCCTTGAGGAGTTGCCGGAGATGCCCCTCGTCCGCCAGCATGTCGATCACGCGGCAGTCCTTGCCGTCCACCACCTCGTCGTTGGCGTAGGACGCGCCGTTCGCGATCTTCCCGGCGTCCGTCAGCAGGAGCTGCGGGTTCTTGAACGAATCGGCGGCCGCGCCGTCCTGGGGCTCAAGCTTGTCCGGGGGATCGAAACGCCCCCCGACGTTGACCAGCATCTCCTTGCCGCGCACGTAGATCTCAGCCTGCCCCTTGACCGCGGCGAATTCCTTGCGCTGGATTCCCTCGAAGGTGCTTTCCACCTTCTGCTGGCCGCGGATCATGTTGCTGATTTCCTTGATCCCGCAGCCCTTCTTCTTCTGGAGCTCCGCGACGATCTTCCTCACCAGGTCCGGCGCCTTCAGCTTGCCAATTTTGTCGCCGCCCGCGGGCTCCTTCTTGGGGTCCTTCGCGTCCTGGGCCCACCCCGCGGCCGCGAGGATCAACCCCAGCCCGATCGCCACCCCATACCTCATCGCGTCCCCCTGTAAATGCATGTCCGGATATTGAGACACCCCGGCGACCTTGAAAGGTTCACTGATATTCACTATTATCACCCCTTCGCGCCCGGAATCCACCCCAGGGAGGACTATAAATGCGCCGGACCACGACCGCCGCCCTCGCCTTCCTCCTCCTGGTCACGCTCTCCCTCGGCCAGGACGCCGCACCCGACCCGTTCCTGATGGAACGGATCCTGCCTCCGGGCGCCCTCCTCCACCTCTCCATCCCCCACACAGCGGCCGCCTCGGAGGGCTACACGAAGTCAAACGTGAAAAGGTTCTGGGAACATCCCGAGATCCGCGGATTCGCGGCGCCGATCGAGAAGTACGTCAGGAAGCGCCTTGACGAGCCTACCCGCACTTCCCCCTCCTGGAACGAGCAGGCCAAAGCCGTCGTCGGCCTGACCGTAGACGAACTCTGGGGCCTCCTCCAGGGTCCCCTGACGTTCACGGTCTACGATGTCCCGGCCACCGAGGAGCACAAACTGGACCTGGTGGTCTCGATCGGCGCGGGCGAGGCCGCAAAACTCCAGAAGGCGGCCGCCTCGGTGAAGGAGGCTCTCAAGAAGGGCGGACGGCAGATCCAGGAGAGCGAGTTCAAGCACGGCGCGGCCACCGTGAACGAGGTGCGCATCGACGGCTTCCCGATCTTCCACTCCCTGGTCGGGACGACGCTCGTGCTCTCCACCACCCAGGACCGGATGGAGAAACTCCTCGCGGCCGCGGCCGACAAGGCCTTCGCCGCCGGCCTGACGGAAGACCCTCCGTTCAAGGCCGCACGGACGCGCGTGGCGCCCGACTCCCGGCACCTCCTCCTCGCCTACCTGAACGGCGCGGGCATCCTCAAGCAGTTCCGGCGCGAGATCGGCGACGAGGCACTCCGGATCCTGGACACGCTGGGAGTCTCCGACATCACCTCGGCCGCCGCCGCGCTCTCCTACGACGGCGGGCCGATCCGCGAGCGGTACGCGCTCATCACCGTCCAGCAGACGCGCGGCATCCTCAAGTTCCTCGCGGGCGGCACGCCGGTGGACGCCGCGGCCGGCTTCGTCCCCGCCGGCGCGCTCTCCTATTCCCACTCCGGACTCGACCTGGCGGAGTTCTTCGACGTGATGCTCGCGGCGGTGAAGATCGACGTCCAGTTCGAGCAGCAGGTCGCCGAGATGCTCGCCGCGTACGAGAAACGCGTGGGCCTCCGGATCCGCGAGGCGCTCTCGACGTTCGGGACGAGTTGGACCGGCTTCACCATCCTGCCCGAGGGCGGCGGGCTCATTCCTGACGGGATCTCGATCGTTTCGCTCAAGGACGCGG
>JAHFOZ010000100.1:0-9482 GCA_023261405.1 Planctomycetota bacterium | reverse complement strand
CTTCGAGGCGGCGCTCGGCAAGGTGGCGAAGGACGCGGGGATTCCCGTGCAGGAGTCTTCGTTCCGGGGGCACACGCTGAGGTGGCTCTCGATCCCCTTCCCTGGGACGCAGGACCTGGGCCGCCTCTTCCCCATCCCCTTCCAGCCTTCCTTCACCCTATGCTTCTTCGTGAAGGACGGG
Source organism: Planctomycetota bacterium (assembly GCA_023261405.1). Taxonomy (GTDB): domain Bacteria; phylum Planctomycetota; class MHYJ01; order MHYJ01; family JACPRB01; genus JACQFK01. Next base: position 9,301 of record JAHFOZ010000100.1, on the reverse strand, counting down.
CTGCTCCTCGTGTCGGACAGCCCGCTGTCGCTGAAGCGCCAGATCCTGAGATTCGAGACGAAGCCCCCCGGGATAGTCCAGGACCGGAGGTTCCAGGAGCACTGGGCGCGAGTCCCGGAGAAGGAGCGCGAATCCTGGGCGTACTTCGACTTCGGCCGCCTCTTCAACCTGGCCTACAGCACCCTCGAACCGTTCATCCACACGGTGCGCGACTACCCGCGCGACCCCGAGACCGGCGAGCTCATCGTGGACCTGGCCCGGATGCCTCTGGGCGAGGCCCTGGCGGACCAGCTGGGCGCCACGTTCAGCCACAAGCGCACGCACCCGGACGCGATCACGATCGACGCCTGGTCCAACACGGCGGTGGGCTCGCCCGGCGGGGTGGTGCTGACCTTCGCGGGGGCGGCGGGCCTGGCGGCGGCCGTCTTCGTCCCCCGCATGGCCGGGGCGGCGGCGGGGGGCCCCGCCAACAACGAGCGCGTGGCCGAACTCAGCCTGCTCTTCGTGCGCCAGGCCCAGGAGACGTTCAAGAACTCGGACAGCGACCGGAACGGCGCGGCGGACTACTGGACGCGGGACCTCGCGGGACTCTACGGGCTCAAGGATGCCGCGGGCCAGGCCATCTTCCTGCTGGACCCCGAGACCGCCGGGGCGGACGCGGACGGCGCCGCGCGCTACGGGCTCGCGGCCGGACCGAAGAGCGGCTACTTCTTCAAGGCGCTCGTGACGGACCAGGACGGCAACGCCTACGCGAAGGACGACGACAAGGACGGCCAGAGCTTCACGAACAAGGCGCGCTTCGGCGTGGTGGCCTGGCCGGCGGGCTACGGGGCGACGGGCCGCTTCACGTTCGTGATGAACGAGTCGGGGAAGATCTGGAAGAAGGACACCACCGGGCAGCCGGTGGACAAGTGGCCCGGCAAGGACCCGGCCGCGGAGGGCTGGCTGGCGACGGGTGAGTGAGGGAAATTGCACCCTTGATGATCGCCTCATCGACGATTGGACCCTCGGGGACTTGAGGCGCGCGGCAGGGCAAAGCGCATCCGGTCCAATCGTGAATCGGAAATGGCGCCGTGGGCAATTCGCTTGACAGCGCTCCGGGGCGTATCCAGAATACCGCCGTACCGCAAGGAGCCAGCGATGGGGATCGAGAAATACGACGAGCTCGCCCGCAAAGTGGGGGAGGCCCGCGCCCAATACGAGGAATTCGTCAACGGCAAGAAGATCGCCGCCACCCGCGCCCGCAAGGCGCTGCAGGACATCAAGCGCCTCGCTCAGGACGCTCGCGTGGACATCCAGGGCATCAAGAAGGGACCGGAAAAGGGCGCAGCCCCGGCCCCGTGATGGTTCGGCTCCACGGATCCGCTTCTGGGCCCGCCTGGGGGCCGATCCAGCGGATCCATGGGGACCCACCCCAAGCCCCGATCAGAGGATCCAGCCGCCGCCGAGCAGGGTCTCGCGGTCGTACCACACCGCGGCCTGCCCCGGCGTGACCGCGCGCTGCGGTTCGTCGAAGACGATCCTCACGCGGCCGTCCTCCAGCGGCTCCACCGAGGCGGGCGCGCCGGGGTGCATCGAGCGGATCTTCACCGAGGCGGCACAGGGCCCCGGCCCCTGCGACACCCAGTTGGCCCCGCGGACGAAGAGCTCACGGGACCGCTCGTCCTCCTCGGACAGCACGACGACGTTCGAGCCGGCATTAATCTCCGCGACGTACATCGGCTTCCCGAACGCCTGTCCCAGGCCCTTCCGCTGCCCCACCGTGTAGAGCTGGTGTCCCTCGTGCGTGCCGAGCACGCGGCCGCCCCGGTCGCGGAACTCCCCGGGCCGCACCCGGTCGCCCAGCCGCTCCCGAAGCAGGCGGCGGTGGTCGGTGTCGGGCACGAAGCAGATCTCCATGCTCTCCGGCTTCTCCGCCACGCGGAGCCCCGCCTCCGCGGCGAGACGGCGGATCTGCGGCTTCTCGAAGTCCCCCACGGGGAACATCACCCGGGCAAGTTCGCGCTGGCCGAGCGGAAAGAGCACGTAGGACTGGTCCTTGCGGGCGTCGCGCCCCCTGAGAAGCGCCGTGCGCCCCTCCCGGGGCTCCACCCTCGCGTAGTGTCCCGTGGCCACGAACTCCGCCCCGACCGCGTCGGCGTACTCGAAGAGCTTCCCGAACTTGAGGTCGCGGTTGCACACGATGCACGGGTTGGGCGTGGCCCCGCGATCGTACTCCTCCACGAAGTAGTCCACGATCTTCGAGAAGGACTCCTCGAAATCGAGGGTGTAGAAGGGGATCCCGAGCAGGTCGGCCACCCGGCGGGCATCGTAGGCGTCGTCCATCGAGCAGCAGCCCTGCTTGCCGGGACGGCCCGCGGGCTCCGCGCGGGCGCCGTGGCGCATGAAGACGCCGGTGACCCGGTGCCCCGCGCGACGGAGCAGGACGGCGGAGGCGCTGGAATCGATCCCGCCGCTCATCGCCAGGAGGACGTGCGCCATGGGCGGAAGCTAGCAGAGGCCCGCGGCGTTTGCAAGACCGGGTCAGCGGTGCCGGCGGAAGCGGGTCCGCGGGCGTGCCTGGGCCAGGCCGCCCATGAACGTCAGGAGCAGGAAGCAGACCACGCCGAACAGCATTCCCTCACTCATCCCCTCACCTCTCTCCGGTATCCCTATCGTCCACCCCTTCCCTCACACTCCAGCCCCGACTTTCCGGGACAGCCCCCCCTTCTACCGGAACGCGCGGCGGGGGCCCGGAATTTCACAGGTGCGGGACCGGGAATGCCGGCCGGCGGACAGCGGGCGTGTTCCGCTGGCGGAAGGGCGGGTGATCCACTATACTCCCCGCTCGTGAAGACCTTCGCGTTCGTCACCTTCGGATGCAAGGTCAACCAGTACGAATCCCAGGCCCTCCGCGAGCGGTTCTCCTCGAAGGGTCTGGCGGAGGTCCCGGCCGCGACGGGGGCCGACCTTTTCGTGATCAACACCTGCACGGTCACGGAGACGGCGACTGCCGAGGCGCAGAGCACCGTGCGCCGGCTGGCGCGCCGCTTCCCGTTCGCAGAGATCACCGTCACGGGCTGCGCCGCCGACTCCCACCGCCCGGAGTTCCTCGGGCTGCCCGGCGTGCGCCGCGTGGCGGGCCACGACGAGAAGGGCTCCCTCGGCGACGATCCGCGACTCGGGGCCGCGGACACGAAGCCCTCGATCTTCGACCTCTCGATCTCCCGCTTCGACGGCCACACGCGGGCCTTCCTCAAGGTGGAGGACGGCTGCGACCTGAACTGCTCGTTCTGTATCATCCCCAAAGTGCGCGGCACCGCCACGAGCCGTCCGCTGGAGCGCGCCGGGGCCGAGGCGGAGCGCCTGGCGGGGAACGGCCACCGCGAGATCGTCCTCACGGGCGTGCATCTGGGCTCCTTCGGCAAGGACCTCGCCGGCCGATCCCTGCTCCCGGACCTCGTCGAGCGGCTGCTCCAGATCCGCGGGCTCGACCGGATCCGGCTCTCCTCCCTGGAAGCCAATGAGATCAGCGATCCGCTGATCGACCTCATGGCGTCCGAGCCGCGTTTCTGCCCGCACCTCCATCTTCCCCTCCAGTCAGGGAGCGACGCGGTGCTCCGCCGGATGCGGCGCCGCTACAACGCCGCGCAGTTCGAGGCCGCCTGCGGGCGGGTCGCCTCGAGGGTCCCCGATCCCGCGTTCACCACGGACATCATCGTGGGCTTTCCCGGTGAGACGGACGCGGAGTTCGGGGAGACCCTGGAGTTCTGCCGGCGGATCGGCTTCTCGCGGATCCACGCCTTCCCCTATTCTCGCCGCCGCGGGACCGACGCCGCACTCCTCCCCGACCTCCCCCACCGCGTGAAGAAGGAGCGGCTCCACAGGCTCGAGCGCCTGGCCGGGGAGCTCACCGAGGCGTACGCGCGGAGGTTCCTGGGCCGAGGGGTGGAGGTGCTGGCGGAGAGCGGGGGGACGGGCTACACGGAACGCTACCTCAAGGCGCGGACGTCCGCCGCGCCGAACACGATCGTCCGGCTGCGCGTCGAGAGGGTGGAGCATGGCGAGATCCACGGTACCCCCGCATAGGCTGAGCGCCGCCTCCCGGGCGATGGTCCGGAAGGTCCTCGCCTTCGTGCGGAAGCACGACCACTTCCTCGTCTCGGGGCACGTCCGGAGCGACGGCGACGCGCTGGGCTCGCAGCTTGCCTTCCACCACCTGCTCCGGAAACTCGGCAAGAAATCGCACGTCGTCTGCGACCACGGCGCGCTGCCCGACTACCGGTTCCTGCCCGGCAGCGACCGGGTCGGCTCGGAGCCCGGACACCTCAAGAAGGGATACAGCGCGGTGTTCACCTTCGACTCGGGCTCGTGGGAGCGCCTCGAGCGCATCTCCGCCGCGCTCCCGCGGAAGGATCTCACGGTGGTGAACATCGACCACCACGCCTCGAACGAGCGCTTCGGCGATCTCAACTGGGTGGACCCGGCCTTCTCCGCCTGCGGCGAGATGGTGTGGGAGCTCGTGAAGGCCTCCGGCGTCAAGCCCGACCGCGCGATCGCCACCTGCGTGTACACCACGATCGTCACGGACACGGGGCGCTTCTCCTTCTCGAACACGACGACCGAGACGCACCTGAACGCGGCCGAGCTCCTGGCCTGCGGCGTGAAGCCCGGGGAGATCCACGAGGCGCTCTACCGGCAGAAGACGCCGGGGCAGCTCCGCTTCCTGGCCGAGGTGCTGGGGCGCATCCGCCTGGAGAAGGAGGGCCGCCTGGGCTGGATCGCGATCTCGAAGGATCTCGTGGAGAAGACGGGCTTCCCTCCCGGCGACACGCAGGAGTACATCGACCAGGTGAAATCGATCAAGGGGGTGCGGGTCGCCGTGCTCTTCCGCGAGACGGACGAGCCGGGGAAGATCAAAGTCTCGTGGCGCACCGACCCGGGCATCGACGGCATCGCCATCGCCTCCGCGTGGGGCGGGGGGGGGCATCCGCGCGCATCGGGCGCGACCTTCCGGGGGACGCTCGCGGACGCCCAGCGCGAGGTCCTGGAGAGGACCGGGACCTTCATCGACCAGGACTCCCGATGAGCCGGCACCTCCGCCGCCACCTGGAGTTGGAGCGTCTCTCGGGGGTCGACTTCCTCCCGCTGTCCAAGGCGGCCCTGCGGAAGGCGCCGGCCCCCCGGCCACCCGCGGCACCGGCGATCCGGACCGGGCCCGTCGCGCCGGTCGACCCGTGCTTCGCGGGATATCCCCCCGAGTTCCTGGAGTTCCGGAAGCCCGTGCTGGAATGCACGCGCTGCGGGCTTTCGTCCACGCGGACGCAGGTGGTGTTCGGCGTGGGGCCGCTGGGGGCGCCGCTGATGTTCGTGGGCGAGGCGCCGGGGGGGGACGAGGACCTGCTGGGAGAGCCTTTCGTGGGCCGCGCGGGACAGCTCCTGACGAAGACGCTGAAGAAGATCGGGGTCGAGCGCGGGCGGGTCTACATCGCCAACATCCTCAAGTGCCGCCCGCCCGGCAACCGGACCCCGCAGCCCGACGAGATGGCCGCCTGCATGCCCTGGCTCCTGAAGCAGATCCAGTTCGTGAAGCCGAAGATCCTCTGCGGGCTGGGGAACATCGCGGTGCAGACGCTGCTCAGCAGCAAGACGGGGATCACGAAGCTTCGGGGGAAGTACGCCGAGGCGCACGGGGTCCGCTTCCTTCCGACCTTCCACCCGGCCTACATCCTGCGCAACATGGGGGAACTGCCGCTCTTCGAGGCGGACCTGGGGACGGCCTGCCGGGATGCGGGGCTGATTTGAGCATGCCCGACCCCGGAGGGGGACTTTCTTTGTGGTCGGAGAATGATCCGAAAACCCTTTACGTCTCCATTATAGGAGTATAATGAGCCGGTAGACGGAACGAGGTGCCGGGCAGGATCGAGGTCCCGTGCGCCGGATGCGTTCGCGAAGAGGAGCCCGAGTGGGGAGTTTACTCCCCCGATCCCTGTAAAATTGTTTTTCTGTTGAACGCCCTCTCCTCCGCGGACCCCGCGCCGATCGCGATCGAGCCTCCGACAGCCCCTCTTTTCCCGTCCCGGGCGAGCCGCTCTGGTTCTGTCTCTTTTGAAAGGCCGTCCCATGGGAAAAGGCGTTTGGGGCATCGACGTCAGCAAATTCTCGGTCAAGGTCGTCAAGCTCGAGGGGGTCGCCGCGGCCCCCCAGCTCACGCACGTTTCCGTGCATGCGTATGAAGGCACCGCCACGGGAGAGCCGATCGACCTGGACGCGCAGATCAGGGGCACGCTGCGGGACGTCAAGGAGGGGTGCAAGATCGGGAGCGACCCGGTGGTCTTCTCGCTCCCCAGCCACTCCACCTTCAACCGGCTGATCAAGCTCCCGCCGGTGGACGACGCGAAGATCCCGGAGATCGTCCCCTTCGAGGCGAAGAACCAGATCCCCTTCCCGCTGGAGGAGGTCTACTGGGACTACCAGTACGTGGAGCGCGCCTACCAGCCGGGCGAGGAGAAGGAGATCATCCTCTTCGCCATCAAGCGCGACATCGTGGACCAGTTCCTGGCCAACATCGACGAGATCGGGTTCAACATCGAGGCGGTGCAGTTCGCCCCCGTGGCGCTCTTCAACTTCCTGCTGAAGGACCAGGAGATCACCGGGGCCTGCGTGGCGCTGGACATGGGCGGGGACAACACGGACCTCATCGTCCTGGACGGGAACAAGTTCTGGGTGCGCAACCTGCCCGTCACCGGGAACAACATCACCAAGGAGCTGCAGAAGGCGTTCAACATCCCGTTCGACGAGGCGGAGAAGCTCAAGCTCAAGGCGGGACAGTCCCAGCAGGCCCAGAAGATCTTCAACGCCATCCAGCCCGTGCTGCGGGAGCTCGTGAACGAGGTCAACCGCTCCATGGGCTACTACAAGTCGATCTCGAAGATCTCGAAGTTCGAGAAGATCCTGCTGCTGGGCAACTCCACCCGGACGCTGAACTTCCAGAAATTCGTCTCCCAGTCCCTCCAGCTCAACGCCGCGCGCATTCAGAAGCTCAACACGATCGGGGTGGGCGGGGGGGTGGACCAGGGGGAGCTGAACGAGAGCCTGGGGACCATCGGGACGGCGCTCGGCCTGGCGCTCCAGGCGGTGATGCCCACGGTAAACCGGGTGAACCTCCTCCCGCCGATCTTCCGGCAGAGGAAGGAGCTGAAGAAGAAGCAGCCCTGGATCGTCGCGGCCGTCGCGGCGCTCTACTTTCTGGTCGGCGCCATGTGGTGGAAGCAGTCGGAAGAGGTGACGGAACTCAAGAAGCTGAGTGATCGGGGGTCGCGGCGCAGAAAGTGGCCAAGGGCCAGCAGGATGGCTTTGAAGGCGCCAAGAAAGTGGACGACGTGCGCCAGCAGCTGGAGCCGCTGGTGGCCGTCTCGTCCGAGCGCGACCTCGTCTTGAAGATCATGGACGAGATCAATCCGAACATCCCGGACAACGGCAACTTCGAGTTCGACCCGAAATTGAAGCTCTGGGTCGTGGATTGGAAGTTCGAGGAGATCGAGCGGAAGGTCGCCCCGCCGCCCCTTCCGGCTCCCGCTCCGGGGGTGGCCCCGGTCCCCGCCCCCCCGGCCCCGCCCAAGGAGGGCGCGGGGAAGACGCTGTGGTCCGCCAAGTGGGTCCAGGCGGTGCTCGAGGTGGTGATCGCCAAGCGCGAAAACGTCGGGGACGGCCAGAACTTCATCGTGCGGACGCTGCTCAATTACAACATCGGGTCGAAGAGCCCGGTCGTCGGGGCGCCCAAGGGCTGCGCGATCAAGAACAAGCACTGGCAGCTCTTCGAGAACGCCACGGATGACAAGGGGTACTGGAGCGTGGAGCACGACAACACGGAGGGCGATCTCGATTGGCCGGTGCCGAAGGGCTTCCCGGGGCCGGAGAAGCCCGGTCCCGAGGACAAGAAGTATCAGCGCTTCCGCGTGACGCTGAAAGTGCCCGTGGGGGACGACCAGCGCAAGACCGTGGCTGTGGCCGACCCCAAAGGCGAGAAGAAGTAGGAGGGATCGAGATGAAGAAGCTGAAGCAGAACCCTTTCTGGGTGGGCATCGCCGTGGCCGCCGTGGCGCTCGTGGCCATTTTCTTCTGGCAGGTCTTCCACCTGTTCGGGGACGAGAAGAAGCTGCGCGCGTCGAACACCGTCCTGGTGGGCAAGCTGCAGACCGAGTCCGTCCCGGGGGACAAGGACATCGAGGCCTACAACGACTACCGGACCCAGGTGGTGGAGGCCTACGGCAAGATCACGGACCACTATCTCTCGAGCGACAAGCGCCTCGAGCGCTGGTTCGACGGCATGGCCGATAAACCCTCGCGGGGCGAGTTCACCGTGCGGTACTCGGACGAGATCGCGAAGCTGGAGCTGGCCCTGACCGGCGAGAAGAAGACGGAGGTCGGGGTCCCCGACGAGAGCGGCGACGAGAAGGACAAGAAGCCCAACAAGGGCGGATTCAACTGGGACCGCCCCTCGGTGGACGACTGGAACAAGATCGGCACGCCCGGCAGCGAGGACGAGGAGAAGACGCTCAAGGAGCTGCAGAAGCGGTTCTGGGCCCGCCAGAGGGTGGCCAACGTGGTTCTCACGGGCGGCGCGAAGGTCACCCGGATCCAGGATTTCCGGTTCTTCCGGCGCCTCCACGAGAAGCTCCAGACGGCGGACCCCCCTCTCGTGGGCAAGGCCTTGCACTACGCGGTGCCCACGCCGTCCGAGTCCGGCAACCGGGGGTTCGGCGAGTTTGAGCTCCCCAACAGCCTGGGTCGGACGATGACGTTCGGCTTTACCCTGGAACTGCCCTACAGCGAGGTGCCCAAGGTCCTGACCGAGATCCTGAACCCCGGGTCCGAACAGGGCGCCACCGAGCGGCTGCTCGTGAACGTGGTGGGCTCCCACGTCACCATCCGTGAGCAGAACCTGCCCATGGCGGAGATCACCTACACCCAGGGACAGGCGAAGGAAAAGAAGGACAAGGAAGACGCCGCCCGGAAGGACCTCAAGCCCAGGGACGTGGTGCTCTCGGTGGTCTGCCAGATCATCGATTTCGACACGACCAAGGTGAAGTCGTTCAAGTAGGCCCCCGGCACGTGGCGCGCATGATTTTCATGGAACAAGAGACAGGAGCGACCTATGGCCGATGAGAAGAAGCCCGGCGCGCTGGGAGCGTTTCTCGGGAGGCACGGCGAGAAGCTCGCCTTGGCGGTGTCCGGGGCGCTCCTCCTGGCCTACCTGATCCTCGGCATCGGCATGAAGTCCAGGGACCCCAACGAGGGCAAGCTGACCGCGGCGGTCAGC
>JAHFOZ010000536.1 GCA_023261405.1 Planctomycetota bacterium | reverse complement strand
ATCGGCCGAGGCCGGGTCGCGCTGCGCGGCGGCGGCGTAGACGGCCTCCGCGTCGGCGGGCTTGGCCGCCAGGAGGAGCATCGTCCCCAGGTTGAGCCAGGCGTCGATGTGGTACTGGTCCAGACCGATCGCCTTCACGAAGGCGCCGATCGCGTCCCGGGTGTTCCCCTCGAGCACGGCGATCACGCCCAGCGCGTTCACGATCTCCGCGCTGCGCGAGTCGGGTTTCACCGCTTCGAGCTCGGCCTTGGCCTTGTCGAGGGCCCCCATCCGGAGGAGCGCCAGGCCCCGCAGGGCCGAGGCCTCCGTGCGATGCGCCTCGGTGACGCCGCCGCCCACGATCAGCTTGGTGACCACGTCGTTCGCATGGCCGGCCGCCTGGGCCGCCTGTCCCAGGTCGAGCGCCGCGCGCGCCATCGCAAGCTTCGCGGGCACGTGCCGGGGAGAAGCGTCGAGCGCGCGCTCGAAGGCCCCGGCGGCGGCGTCGATGAACCCGATGCCGCGGAGGCAGCGCCCGATCTCGTAGTAGAGGTCGGCCGCTGGCGCGCCGGCGTCGACCCCGGCCTGGTAGGCGGAGATCGCCGCGTCATAGTTCACCGCCTCCTGGTAGATCTGCCCGAGGAGGAGGATCGCGTCGACATGATCCGGTTTTGCCTTGAGCGCCAGGTCCAGCTCCTGCTTCGCCTCCGGGATCATGCCGAGGTCGAAGGCCCACCGGGCGAGGGCCGCGCGCTCGGCGGCTTCCTTGGGTCCGGGCTGGATCTTCGAGCTTTTCTTCTGGTGCTGCTTCTCGTAGGTGTCCGCGTAGAGCACGGTGGTGAGATCGAAGTCGGCCTTCCGGTGATTGACCATGCCCTTCTTCTCGGGGTCCTGGACCGTGAAGACGTCGGCCGTCTCGCGGAGCAGGTTGCCTTTGATCACGACGTTGCTGTTCTTCATCTTCATGGAGAAGAAGTCCCGCTCCTTGTCCTGGCGGCGGTCCTTGCGGGGCTCCAGCACTGGTTCGGTGAGCTTCTTGAGGGCGTCCAGGTCCGCGGCTGCGGGCAACTCGGATGCGGGCACCACCGGCGCGGTGGCTGAGACGACCGGGTATTTGAGCTTGTAGGCCTCCTTGTTGTAGGCGGCCGTCGCGGGGCCCGGGCGGAGCGGCGGCGCGGCCATCTCCTCCTCGCGGGGCTCGGGCGGCCGGAGGTACGGCACCGGGAGGCGCGAGGTGGATTCCTGGACGAAGATGTCCTTCCACTGGATGTACGTCTCCACCCGCTCCGCGGGAAGCTCGACGGACCTGGGGCGGGGCCGCTCGTACGTCCGTTCCTTGGCGGACAGGGCCGCGGCCTTCGCGGGGGCCACTCCGCCCGAGAGCCCGAGCAGCAGGGAGAGGGCGCAGAGGAGCGCGGCGACCAGTGCGGTCCCCTGCTCTTTGTTCAGACTACGCAGGATATTCATGGAGAATCTCTAACCAGAATCCTTCATGAACCAGGTGTCTTTGTGGTGAATCATCCTCGACCTCAATTCTGGTTCTTCGGATCGACGGGGCTCTTGTCGTCCAGCTTCAGCACCGCCACCTGGAGGGTCGCCTCGAGGAGCCGCTTGGCCATGTTGGGCCGGTCGAGCCCGAAGCCGGTCACCGCGAGGTACGAGCCCTTCTTCTGCACGCCGTGCAGGACCTTGAAGACCGACTCGGGCGTCCCGCTGAACTTGATCAGGATCGAGTAGCGGTTGAGGAAGGCCCCCTTGCGCGTCACCGGCTCGGTCTTCTGTTCCACCTGGTCCATGACGTTCACCAGGTCGATCTTCTCCACGCGGGAGTCCACCGCCAGCTTCACGACCTGCTCCGCCGCCGCCAGGCGCAGGAGGACCTCGCCGGCCACCGCCTCCGGAAGGTCGTCGCCCACCCCGATGTTCACGGGGCAGGCGATCTTCTTCTGCACGGCGTAGTCGTGAAGCTCCTTCGGCAGGTTCAGGCGCAGGTTGTCCGTGAACTCCTTGACGCCGCTGGCCGGCCGCTTGAAGCGGTCGGGCGTCTTGAAGGACATCTCTTCCAGCGCCGTCGCCAGTTGCTTCTTCGTCTGCGTGCGCTCGTTCCGGCCCAGGTTGAGCGCATCCTCCGCGGGCTCGCCGTTGGCGAGCAGTTTCTCCACCCGGGCGCGCTCGCCCGCCAGGCTCCGCTCCGCCGCCGCCGCGCCCTTCCGGAAACCGGACAGCACGAACGAATTGTAGAGGATCACCACGAGCAGCCCCCCGCCCACGGCGGCCAGGTACTTCTTGTTCTCTTTCCAGAAATAGTCCATCGATCCGCCTTATTCCTGCGTCACGAGGATCTCGAAGCGCCGCCACCCCGCCCGGCTCGAGGCGGCCTGCGTGAGGATCGCCGCCTTGAGCCCCTGGGATGCGTCCGTGAGCGCCATCCTCAGCCCGTTCAGCACGTCCAGCGCCGAGGGCCGCGCGTTCTCGTCCACCTCCCCCGCCACCAGCACGCCCCGCGAGACCATCGGGAAGCGGATCACGCCGGCCTGGAAGCCGTCCACGATCTCCGCCTCCGGGTACGGATCCGCGTGCCCCCTGAGCCGGATCCCGTCGGTGCCCTCGCTCTCGATCTCGCCGCGGATCTGCCCCCGGCCACGGACGACGAACACGGCCGAGATGCGCTCCGCCCCCCGCCCCGGCGGCTCCGTGAGTCGGATCTCACGGATCAGGACCCCCGGCGGAAAGTTCCGCTTCAGCTTCGAGATCGTCTCGAGGCAGGACCGCCCGTTCCCCGCGTAGGCGGCGAGCGCCTCGAGCTTGGCGCTCACCTCGCGCTGCTCCGCCTCCACGGCGTCGAGTTCCTCGATGCGCTTCGCCACCGCGCCGTACTTCTGCGAGAATTCCGCGAAGTCCGACTCCCGCCTGGACTGGCGCATCCAGCCCGCCACCGTGAGGACCAGGAGCGTGGCCGCCGTCACGGCCCCGCCCGCGCCCAGCCAGAACGGGCCGCGGAAGAAGTTGCGCCGCTTCTTGAGGCGGTCCGGAAGGATCGAGAGCGTGGTGGCGCCCCCCGAGTCCGCGGTGAGCTGCGCGAGGCCGATCGCCACCGCCATGTCCGTGGGGAGCGCCTTGAATTCCGCGCCCCCCAGCTTCTCGACCGCCGAGGCGTCGAGCTTCCGGAACGGATCGAGCACCTCCACGGCGATCTTCAGCGCCCCGGAGAGGTAGCCCGGCAGCCCGCGCAGCCTCGCCCCGCCGCCGGAAAGGTAGATCTTGTCGACCGCAAACTCCCGGTCGTTCAGCTGCACCTTCGCGTGGTGGATCGAGGAGGTGATCGCCCCGGTCAGCTGGCCCGCCGCGGAGCGGACGGGGGCGCGCAGCTCGTCCTCCGCATCCTCGTCCTCCGGCGATGCGGACGCGCCGAGGTTCCCCCGCACGACCTTGAGGGCCTCC
>JAHFOZ010000535.1 GCA_023261405.1 Planctomycetota bacterium | reverse complement strand
GACGTGGCCGAAGAGTTCGCTCTCGAGGAGGGTGGCCGGGAGCGCGCCGCAGCCCACGCGGACGAAGGGACCGCGCGAGCGCGGGCTTTCATAATGGATGGCCGCCGCGATGAGCTCCTTGCCGGTGCCGCTCTCCCCCTCGATGAGCACGGTGCTGTCCGTCTCCGCCACGCTCTCCACGAGCCGGTAGATCTCCTGCATGACGGGGTTCTTCCCCACAAGGCCATGGAAGCTATGGCGGGCCCGGAGCTCGCGCCGGAGGGTGGCGAGCTCCGTCATGTCCCGGAAGACGACCACGACGCCGGCCGGCTTCCCGTCCGCGGCCGGGAGCATCGAGGTGTTGAGCTGCACCAGCCGCGCGTGGCCGTCCTTGCGGATGAGCTTGAGCTGGCCGTCGCGGATGGGCTTGCGGGTGAGGAGGGTCTGGCAGACGGCGCACTGGGTCCCGCAGAGCTTCCCGCTGCAGACCTCCACGCACTCCTGCCCGAGGATCTCCGCGCGCGAGTATCCGGTGAGCTCCTCCGCGGCCCGGTTGAAGCTGAGGATGCGCATCTGGGGGTCGCAGATGAAGATGCCCTCGGTCAGGCTGTCGAAGACGGCGTCGACGAACCCGGGGTCGGAGGCGGGCGAGGGGGCGGCGAGAACGCCGGAGCCTAGGGTGCGCAGGAACTCTCGGAAGTTCTCGTACCGCGCGACCGCCCCGGCCATGGAGAGATGGTATCCCGGTTGCGCAACGGATGCAACGGGGGGTCAGAGGAGCACGGCGCGGAGCCGCGCGAGGCGGGAGGCGTCCCCTTCGGCGGCGGTGGCGAAGAAGCGCGCCGACTCGTCGTCCGGCGCGAGATGGGAGAGCTTCCAGTAGAACCTCGAGGACTCCTCCTCGACGCATTCGGCGAAATGCATGGCGGCGTCCCGGTCGAGCCACCCCTCCCCGAAGCCCGTTCCGAAGGACTGGAAATGCCGATTGAGATGCTGCTGGTAGAGGGGCTCGCCGCGGGCAGGCTCGTCGGTGGGGCCCATCCGGGCCGCGAACTCGGCCGTCCGCTCGACGTTCCGGAGCGCGTCCTCCTGGAGACGCTCCAGGAACGTCCGGAGGGGCCGGTCGAATGGATCGACATTCGCGGAGATGTCGCGGAGTCTCTGGAGGCAAGCGCCGCCGGCCCTCCTGCAGAGGTTGAGGATCTCGAACAGGGACAAGTCTTCCAAGCTCATATCCCCCGCACCGGAGCAAGCGGGATGCCAGCTCCGGCCGCCTGGAACCTCAAGGGAGAGCCGCGGATTTCTCCCCGGCGGGCACGGATTCCTCCGGCCCTGGCCAACCCCGACGGGCGACCAGGAGGGGGGTGACGGCCCCGCGGAGCACCTTCTCCGTCACGCTCCCGAAGACCCAGCGCGTGGGGCCTGAGCGCCCGTGAGTGGCCATCGCGATCAGGTCGGCGCCCTCCTCCTGCGCGACTTTCAGGATCTCCAGGGCGGCGTCGCCCTTGCGGTACTCCGTCCGATTGGGGATGCAGGCCTCGACGAGCGTGCTCTGCGCCTGCTCAAGCGGGCGAAGCGGCATGCCCCACGTGGGCTCGTAGGGAGAGTCCTCGAATACATGCAGCAGGACGACGTGCGCGTCCAGGGGGCGGGCGAAGGCCTTGAGGCCGGGGAGGATGCCAAGGGCCCCATCGCTCCCGTCCAGGGGCACGAGGATCGTCCGGAAGGGCGCGGCCTCCAGGTGTCCGCGGGAGACGGCCCCCTCGAGCGGGGGCGGGAATGAGCGCACCAGCAGGACCGGGACGGGGCTGGCGCGCAGGACCTTCTCGGCCACGCTGCCGAAGACCCAGCGCGGCAGCCCGGTCCTACCGTGGCTCGACATCGCGATGAGTGATACGTGTTCGCTCTCGGCGATCTCCAGGATGGTCTCGGCCGGCGTGCCCATGCGGGCGAAGCCGCGCGCCGGGACGCCGTCGTGGATGAACTGGAAGGCCATGCGCCGCATGTAGCGCCCGGCCTCCTCGTTCTGGCCTGGAAAGGCGGTGCGGAAATCGGGCGGGAAGCGCGGCACCACCTGGAGGAGGATCAGCTCGGCCGGGGTCCTGCGAAGGAGGCGCCGGACCTGCGGGAGGACGGCCTCCGCCGTGGCGGAGCCGTCCAGCGGGACCAGGATCCTCACGGCTCACTCCTTCCAGCAGGACTCCGCGGCCCGGACGAGGACTTTCGATTCCTTGTTCTTCGCCGGCACGACCAGCATGGGCAAGGAGCCGGCGCGGACGACCTTCTCGGTCACGCTTCCGAAGATCCAGCGGCCGCTGCCCGTGCGGCCCCGGGTGCTCATGGCCAGCAGGTCCGCGGCGTGGGCGGCGCCGGCGTCCAGGATCTCCGCCGCCGGATCCCCGGTGCGGAAGAGCGGGGCGCACTCGATCCCGTCCCCCGAGAACTTCGCGACCATGTTCCGGAGCTCCAGTTCAGCGGGCTCGCGAACCTCCTCCTGCTCGAGGACGCGGAGGAGCAGGACCTGGGACCCGAACGCTCGGGCGAGGGCGAGGACGTGGGGGACGGCGCACTTCGCAAGCTCGCTCCCGTCGAAGGGGAGGAGGATTCGCTTGAAGGCCGGTTCCGCGGTCTCGGAGAAGGACCGGACCATGAGGACGGGGATAGTGGCGGCGCGCACGACCTTCTCGGCGACGCTCCCCAGGATCCAGCGGGCGAGCCCCGTGCGGCCGTGGCTGGACATGGCGATGAGCGAAGCGCCCTCCTCGGCGGCCCCCTCGAGGATCGTGGAGGCGGCATCCCCATGCCGCGCCAAGCCCCGGGCTCGGAGGTTCCGGCCGCGGAGCCGACGGGCGACCTCCTCGACGTACTCGGTCGCCTCGGGGCCGTGGTTCACGATGACGGGGCCGAAGCTCCCGCTGACCTCCGTGGCATAAGCGCGGAAGGGCAGCAGCTCCGAGGCGTGGAGACGGCCGATGCGCTCGACGCAGGGGAGGATCCGCTCCGCGAGCGGGGAGCCGTCGAGGGGAACCAGGATTCGTTCGAACATAGGCGCCTCCAAGTTCAATGTTCATAGGAGACAAAGCAAGCCCCGGGCCACGGGAGGGCAGAGGCGGGGACGGGGGAAAAGCGGGTCAATTCCCGCGCCGCTCGGCACTTCCCCACAGGAGGGGGAAATCCCCCGAAGCACCGGTTTTTTGAGCGGGACTGAGGAAAATTCCGCACCCGGGCGCGAAATTCTGCGTTTTATCGCGGTTTCTGCACTGGTACACTGGTTGCGCTTGGAGGGCCATGGATTCTGCCGTGGCATCGCTGGGAATCCAACTCCTCAATGACATCACCCAGGGCATCTATCTGGGGAACACGCTGGAGGAGGTCTTCGGCCTCATCTATGACCGGCTCCGCGAGTTCGTGCCCTACAATCGTATCGCGATCGCCGTGGTGGA
>JAHFOZ010000534.1 GCA_023261405.1 Planctomycetota bacterium | reverse complement strand
CGGCCTTCGGGGCGCTCGCCAGCCGTTCGAAGTCCTTGGGGTCGAACGAGGCGTACCACGCGCGCGCCATCTGCTGGGACTTCAACACCTCGTCGTACACCTTGTCGTAGTCGGCAAAGGTCCCCTCGCTGACGAGGTTGAGGAGTTTCTCGATGGTGGCCAGGTCCCGCACCCACTCGCGGAACATTGCCGGCTGGGTCTTGAAGAGCCCCAGCCCGATCTGGTCGAACTGCTCTTCGGAGAACGGGGCGAAGCGCTGCCGCATGAACTCCATGATCCGCGAGTGCACGGAATGAAGCTGGCGCACGTACTCCTCGTAGGTCGCTTCCACGCCCTTGTCCCGGGCGTCGTGAAGAAGGACGATGTTCTCCCACGCGATGGTCGAGATCTCGTCCTCCCTGGGACCGGGGCCGTCGCGACGGAACATGGTCCAGGGGTTCTTCCAGTAGTAGCCCGCCACCGCCTTCTGGATGTGCGCCCGATACTCTCCCCGGGTAACCCGGGAGGTTCCCAACAGGGTGGCCGCCTGCTCGTCGACGTCCTCACCTTTCGTGGACGGGGAGAAGGATCCCCAGAGAACGAGCGGGACCACCATCATGATGGCGATGAACAGGAACACCGCCTTGGTGTACTTCTTGACGAAATGATTAAAGGTCATTTCACCTCTTCCGGACGGGGCAGGTCTTCAACCGACTTCATCCCGAACGTATCAAGGAACTCCTTGGTCGTACCGTACAGGAGGGGCGCCCCCGGAACCTCCTCCCTCCCCGATATACGGACGAGGCTGCGTTCCATGAGCGCCCGGATGAGGTCCCCGGACTGCGCCCCGCGGATCGCTTCCACGTCCACCCGCTTGACCGGCTGCTTGTACGCGATGATCGCCAGGGTCTCAAGCGCGGCGGCCGACAATTTTCTTTCCCCCTTGGCCTTCTTGAGGCGAGCGATTATATCGGCGTACTGCGGGCGGGTCAACACCTGCCAGCCCCCCGCGATCTCCTCCAGGGAGAACGCCCGGCCCGTCTGCTCGTACTCCTGTCGCAACTGCCCCAGCGCCTCCTTGAGTTCGTCGTTCTTCGCGTCGGCAAAGAGGTCGCCAAGTTTTGACAGCCCCATCGGCTCGTCGCAGGTGAAGAGGACCGCCTCGATCCCGCGTTTCAAGTCATCCACGGCGCCGCCCCCCTCGCAAAGTAGGTGACGATGAAATCGGCGCCGGCACGCTTGATGGACGTGAGGATTTCGAGGACGATTTTCTTCTCATCGATCCACCCTCTCTCCGCGGCGGCCTTTACCATCGCGTACTCCCCGCTGACGCTGTACGCGGCGGATGGCCAACCGAACTTCTCCTTCGCCCTCCTCAGGACATCGAGGTAGGCGAGCGCCGGTTTCACCATGATTATATCCGCACCTTCGCGAATATCAAGCTCGATCTCGCGAAGGGCCTCTTCGGCATTGGCCACGTCCATCTGGTAGTCCGAGCGGTCCCCGAACTGCGGGGCGGATTCGGCGGCCTGGCGGAACGGTCCGTAGAATGCGCTGGCATACTTGGCGGCATAGGAAAGCAGGGTCGTGCGCGGCAGGGCCTCCCGGAGGGCCGCCACCACCCCATCCATCATCCCGCTGGGGGCGACCACGTCCGCGCCGGCGTCCACGTGGGAGGCCGCCGTCTTCTGGAGAAGCGGCAGGGTCGAGTCGTTGTCCACGCGGCCCCTGCGGATCAGTCCGCAGTGACCGTGGTCCGTGTACTCGCAAAGGCAGACATCGGTGATCACCAGAAGTCCCGGGGCCGCGTCCTTCACGGCCCTGACGGCCTGCTGGACGATCCCATTCGAGGCATACGCGCCGCTGCCGCGGGCGTCCTTACGGGCCGGGATTCCAAAGAGGAGGATGGATTCGACCCCGGTTTTCCCCAGCGTGCGGACCTCCCGGACCAGCTCGTCCACGGAGAGCTGGAACTGCCCGGGCATGGAGGCGATCGGCCGACGCACGCCCCTCCCCGTCCGGACGAAGTACGGCATCACGAGGTCGTGGGGCGCCAAGGTGGTCTCCCGGACCAGCTTGCGCATCACGGCATTCTCGCGCAGATTCCGGAGTCGGGTCTTCACTCGATCAATATGATAAAGTAAACGGTTTACTTCATCATCTCCTTAGCGTCGCTTCGAGGCCACGGCCTGAACGATGGCCAGCGTGAGGGCGTCGAAGGTGAATCGGCGGGGAACCACGGAGACCTTGAGCCCCTCCTGCCTCGCGGCGCGGGCGGTCACGGGGCCGATGCACGCCACCCGCGCGCGCAGGGGCCGGCCTCCCAGGGCTTCCATGAAGTTCCTTACGGTCTGGGAACTGGCGAAGGTGACCCAGTCGGCATCCTTCACGTCCTCCACGTTGTCCGGGGCGACCTTGTCGATGCGATAGAGGACAAGGTCGGTCACGCGGGCGCCGGATTTCCGGAGGAGCTTCTCGAAGTCCGGGTTCATCCGGTCAGCTCCCGGGTGGAAGACGTGGGCGCCGCGCACGCCCCGCCTGGCCAGGTCCCGGGCCAGCGCGCGGCTGGTGAACTCCCCCGCCACCAGGTCCGGATTCACCCCGTGCTCGACGATGGCCCTTGCGGTCTGATCCCCCACGGCGCAGACGGTGATCCCCGCAAGGCTCCGCACGTCCCCCTCGAGGTTCCTGAAGAACAGTTCCACGGCCGTTCGGCTGGTGAAGGCCACGTGCGTGTAGCCCCGGACACGGATGGGCCGGACACGCACCGGCCGGATCCGGATCGTCGAGAAGGTCACCACCTCCGCGCCGAGAGACTCGAGCTTGTGCGCCAGTTCGTGCGACTGCTCGCGGGCCCGCGTGACCACGATCTTCTGCCCGAAGAGGCGTTTCTTCTCGAACCAGCGGAGACGCCGCTCGAGATCCACCACGCGGCCGATCAGGGTGACGGCGGGGGTCTCGAGCCGCGCGGTGCGGACCGCCAGGGTCGCCAAGGTCGAGCGGACCGTGCGCTGCCGGGGCGTAGTCGCCCGGGAGACGGTGGCGGCCGGGGTCTCAGGGTCCCATCCCACCCGCACAAGTTTCCGGGCGATGTCGGCAAGGGAGCGCTGGCCCATGTACACCACGAGCGTGCCCCCCCGGGGTAGGTCCGCCTCCCGGACCTCGCCCTCCCGGGTCTGGCCGGTGAGAAACGTAACCTGCGACGAGCGGTCGCGATGGGTCAGCGGGATCCCTGCGTAGCTGGAAGCCCCGATGGCCGCCGTCACGCCGGGGATCACCTCGAAGGAGACATGAGCGCGCCGCAGGGCCTCGGCCTCCTCGCCCCCGCGCCCGAAGATGTACGGATCCCCGCCCTTGAGGCGCACGACCGTCCGGCCGGCGCGCGCCTCACGGACAAGCAGGGCGTTGATCTCGGGCTGCTCCAGCGTATGGCTGTCGGACCGCTTGCCGGCG
>JAHFOZ010000533.1 GCA_023261405.1 Planctomycetota bacterium | reverse complement strand
GCAGGGGAACAAATAAACTCGAGGGAGATTCGAGAGGACCTCCCTATTCTCCCAGCTTCAGGGATCCAACCGGTCATAATTCAAAGATATCGATTCCAGTAAGTGCGGAAAACCGGCTGGAGCGGGAGGGCAGCCGCGAGCTCCTGCGCCAGACGGGGGCACTCATGATCGGTCCCGAGGAGAGCCCGATCGTACGGGGGTCGCGGGAGAGCGCGCTGGCCCACGGGCTCTCGCATCGGATGCTCTCCTCGGCGGAGTTGGGCGTGGCTTATCCATTCATGAGGTTTGGTCCGCGGGATGTGGCCTTGCAGGAGGATGCCGGGGGGGTGCTCTTCCCCGAGGACGCCCTCCTCTCCTTCCAGGAAGCGGCACGGCGTTCCGGGGCCGAGCTTCGCTTCGGGGTGAAGGCGGAGATCGGAGAGCACGCCGCTCGATGCACGGTGGTCACCGCCGGGGCGTGGTTGCCCGACCTGCTCCCCGGTCTGCCGATGAAAGGGGAGCGGCAGGTGCTGCACTGGTTCGATCCCGTCTCCGACGGGGACCGCATCCCCCTCTTCATCCGGGACACGGAGGGGCCTCCCCTCTATGTGATCCCGGGCTTCCATGGGGAGGGCACCAAGGCCGCCTTCCATCACGGCGGGGAGACGAGCCACCCGGACCGACTGCTCCGCGACGTCTCCGCGGAGGAGGTCGCGCTCATGCGCCGGCGGCTGGAAGCGACGATCCCCGCGCTGAACGGTCCCCTGCGGCGATCGGCGGTCTGCTTGTACACGAACACTCCCGACGAGCACTTCGCCATCGGATTCCTTCCCGGTCGTCCCGACGTGCTTGCGGTCTCACCCTGTTCGGGGCACGGGTTCAAGTTCGCCCCCGTGATCGGGGAGATCGTCGCGGACCTCGTGGCGGAGGGCGGGACGCGCCATCCCCTGGGACTCTTCGACCTTGCACGATTTTTTCGCGGCGGCTGACATATTCTGCGCTCTCAGGTCATTGATTCTAAGGTACTCCCGGGTCCTCCTGTGATTGACTGGCTTTGGGTATGGGTTAGAATCGGGTCAAACCCGCATGATGACGCTCGCGACCTTGGCGGTCTTCTTCTGCGTGGAGGTTCACGGCGACCTCCACGAGCAGATCGAGGCCGTCACGAAACAGATCGAGAAAGACCCCGCCGACGCGCTCCTCTACTTCAAGCGCGGCGAACTCTATCGGTTCCACGAGGACTTCAAGGCCTCCCTGGCCGACCTCAAGCGCGCCGCCTTACTCGCCCCTAAGCTTGACGGCGTGGACCTGGCGACGGGAAGGACGTGGCTCCAGGCCGGCGACGCGCGCGAGGCCCGGGTCGCGCTCGACCGCTTCCTCGCCCGGCATCCCGACGTCGCCGACGCCCTCGTCGAACGGGCGCGGGCGCTCGTGAGGCTCGGGGAGCGGGCGGCCGCGGTGGAAGACTACACGCGCGCGCTGGCGAAGACGTCCGAGCCGCGTCCGGAAACCTACATCGAGCGCGCGCAGGCGCTCGCCGCCCAGGGACCCGACCGTCTCGACGAGGCGCTGCGCGGGCTGGACGAGGGGATGCGCAAGCTGGGGCCCGCGGTCTCGCTTCAGCTCCTCGCGATCGACTTCGAGGTGTCGGCCAGGCGCTACGAGGCCGCGCTCGGCCGCGTGGACCGGGCGACCGCGGCGGCGGAGCGGAAGGACTCCTGGCTCGCCCGCCGCGGGGACATCCTGAAGCTGGCGGGCCGGACGAAGGAGGCCCGCTCGGCCTTCACGGCGGCCCTCGCGGAAATCGAGTCCCTCAACCCCTACCGACGCAAGGCAAAGGCCACAATGGAACTTGAGAGTCGGCTCCGTGCCGAACTGGAGGCGCCCCATGAAGGCCGTTAGTGCCGGCATTCCCGCGGCGGCGCTCGTCGCCGCCCTGACCCTCTCCAGCGTGGAGGCCTGGGGGCAGACGGTCACCCGCGGGCCTTACCTTCAGCAAGGGACCAACACGCAGGTCACCGTACGCTGGCGGACGGACGTGAACACGAACAGCCGGGTGCGCTACGGCACCACGCTGACGATCCTCCCCCTTCCCACCATCGTCGATGACGCCACGTCCACCACGGAACACGAGGTCACGCTGACGCTTCTCGCCGCAAACACGACCTATTTCTATTCGGTAGGCTCGACGACGGTCACGCTCGCCGGACCCGACGTCAACCACGTCTTCGTCACGTCACCCACGCCGGGCACGGCCAAGCCGACGCGCGTCTGGGTGCTGGGCGATCCCGGGACCGGCACGGCCTCCCAGACCGCGGTGAGGGACGCGTACTACACGTACACCGGAGCGACCCCCACCGACCTCTGGCTCATGCTGGGGGACAATGCGTACAACGCCGGAACGGATGGCGAGTACCAGACGAATCTCTTCAACATCTATCCCACCATGCTGCGCAAGTCCGTGCTATGGCCCGCGCTCGGCAACCACGACACCAACCAGTCGACGACCTTCAGCAATGCCTACCCCTACTTCACGATCTTCACGCTGCCGACGGCCGCCGAGGCCGGGGGCACCGCCTCCGGGACCGAGCATTACTACTCGTTCGACTACGGCAACATCCACTTCATCTGCCTGGACTCGATGACGGCCGACCGCTCCGTCGGCGGCCCCATGGCGACATGGCTCACGGCCGACATCGGCGGCACGACACGCGACTGGATCATCGCGTTCTGGCACCATCCTCCGTATACGAAGGGCTCCCACAACTCCGACACCGAGACCCCGCTCATCGAAATGCGCACGAACTTTCTGCCCATCCTGGAGGCGGGGGGCGTGGACCTCGTCATGACCGGCCACAGCCACTGCTACGAGCGCACGTTTCTTCTCAACGGCCATTACGGCTCCTCGACCACGTTCAACGACACGATGAAGAAGGATGGCGGGAGCGGCCGCATCGGCGACACGGGCGCGTACCAAAAGCCCGTCGGCACCCCCGCGAACGAGGGCGCCGTCTACGCCGTCGCCGGAAGCTCGGGACAGGCGACCGGCGGCTCACTCAACCACCCGGCCATGTACCTCTCTCTCAACAACCTCGGCTCGATGGTCCTCGACTTCAACAACAACCGCCTCGACGTGGCCTTCCTCCGCGAGACGGGGGCGATCGGCGACAGTTTCACGATCCTCAAGGGGAGCGTCCGGCGCCTCACCTGGGGAGTGACGGGCTCCGGGTCGGTCACGCGCTCTCCGCTCGGGAGCAACGCGGCGAGCCCTTCGACCGGCGGAACGGCCTATTACAACGATGGGACGGTCGTCACCGTGACCGCCGTGCCGGGCGCCGGCCAAACCTTCGTAAGCTGGACGGGGCCGGTGGCCAGCCCCGGTTCCGCCACCACCACCGTCACTCTCGGCGCCAACCAGGCCGTGGTCGCCAACTTCACGAGCACGACGACCCG
>JAHFOZ010000532.1 GCA_023261405.1 Planctomycetota bacterium | reverse complement strand
GCCGCACGTCCACACCTTCGTCAACATCTCAAGCAAGGTGTGAGCCCGCTCCAGGAAGGCGCTTTCAAGGGGTGAGCTGGGGCGTCAGCGGGGCCGCTTGCCGTTGCCGCCGTGGCCGTTCCGCCGGCCGCGGACCGCGTTTCGGATCTCGTGGAGGATGTGGCCGTTCGCGCGGGTTTCCTCAACCAGCGTCGCCGTCACCCCGGTGAGATTCCTCAGGGCGCCGGCGATTGCTTGAAGGCTCTTGTCGAGCCGGTCGAGGGTGCGATCCTGCTTCTCCTCGATCCGGATGAGCCGTTCCTCGAACCTCGCGCGATCTCTATCCCACCTCTTCAAGAACTCGGCAGTCTGCTTGCGGTCCTCGGCGGCCAGCTTGCGGTCCTCGACCCCTTCCCGCCGGAGATCCCGGATCTCCTCGAGGATCAGGCGGATCCCCGGATCCCCGTTGGAAGATGAACCTGCCATGCGCTGAGTGTATCCCGCGCTCGGGCGCGGGTCAATGCACCCCGAGCGCGAACCGCAGCCCCAGCGCCACCGCCACCGCGAGCCACATGTAGAGGCCGGCCCACTGGAACCAGAGATTCCACCAGGCCTCCGGCATCGTGGGGGCGAGGACGAACTCCACGGCCTGCAGCTGATCCTGCCCCGCCGTGGCCGGGTTGAAGACCGTCACCGCCGTCGGCGGGCGCAGCCCCACGCGCAGGTCCAGCGGGTAGCTCCGGCCCCCGTGGCGGACCTCGATCGGCAGGACGCCTTCCTTCGCCGCCTTCACCTGCCAGCGCGCCTGGCGTCCCGCTGCGTCCTTCGGAACCTCGATCGGGACGATGGAGGTCCCGACCAGCTCCACCCCTTCGGCGGTCACCAGGTGCGCGAAGCCGCCCGCGGAGTCCTCGAAGTGCGCCCGCACCTCCACCGTGCCGCCCGGCTTCACAGGGAGGACGCCCAGCCGGTCGCCCGCCCAGAGGCAGACGAGCGTGATGACGGGCACCGACCAGAAGGACGGCTTGATCGCCCGCCAGGCGTACTTCCCGCCGATCCGGTTCACGAGGCTCATCAGCCGGAGTGCCGTCGCCGCGTCCCCCGCCCGCTTCGCGGCTTTGGCCTTGAGCTTCAACTCTCCCAGGTCAGCCTTGCAGCGTCCCAGCAGCTTCTGGTTTGTGCAGAACTTCTGCAGCAGGGTGATCGCTGCGCCGGAGATGATCCCCACGAGCACGATCGCCGTCACCGGGCCGAAAAGGGCCGTCCAGCCCAGCACCCAGTCGAAGGGCTTGTAGAGCACGTTCAGGACCGGGAGCAGGACGTCGTTCAGAATCCGGTCCATCGCTATCCCTTCGCGAGCTCCACGATCCCGCGGTTCCCGTCCACCTTCACCGTCGCGCCTTCCCGAAGCAGCCTCGTGGCGTCCTTGAGGACCACCGCCGGGATGCCGAAGTCGCGCGCCACGATCGCGCCGTGCGAGAGCATCCCGCCCCGCTCGACCACGAGCCCCGACGCGTGCACGAAGAGCGGCGTCCAGCTCGGGTCCGTCGTGGGGCAGACGAGCACGTAGCCCGTCCCCAGCTCCCCCGCGTCGGCCGGGGACCTGAGGATGCGCGCCAGGCCCTGTCCGACGCCCGCCGCCACGCCCGAGCCCTGGAAGAGACCGTCCTTTGCCGCCTGCAGCGCCTCCTCGCGGCCCACCGCCTCGAGGTCGTCCGCGCGGACCACCTCCGGCATCGGGAGGCGCTGGAAGGCCTTCCATCGGACCTTGCGTTCCTCGATCGCCCCGAGCAGCCGCTCGCGCTCCGCCCCGAACCGCGCCAGTTCGTCCCGCTGCAAGTAGTAGAGGTCCTTGCCCAGGTCCCAGCGTTCCGCGAGCACCTCGAGCGCCTCGCGCACGAGGGCCACGCTCTCCAGGAACCAGTGCTTGCACGTCTCGCGCCACGGCATGTGGCGCTGCGCGCCCGCGAGGTCGGAGCGCACGTCGTCCTCGAGCGACCCGGCCGACGCATCCGCCAGGATTTTCGGGAGGGATTCCTCCGCCCGCTTCCGCTCCTCCTTCTTCCGCTCGTGGAGCTCCGCGGGGGAGACGCCCCCCGCCTGCCGGAGCTGCTTCACGCGCTGGTGGAGGTAGGCCGGGTCCTCGCTCCAGCGCGCCTCGGAAAGCTCCAGCTCGTTCACCGCGCGGTGGCCGAACTCCTGGAGATAGGCCTCCAGCGTCACCTCGCCTTTCGCGACCCGATGGAGGACGATGTTCGACTCGACCGTCTTGTCGCCGTCCAGGCCGGCCATGAGCCTCGACGTCAGGGCGCGCCCCTCGACCGGCCCGAGCACCTGCTCCAGAGTCCCCGCGAGGCGGCCGTGGAAATAGCCCGCCACGTATCCGGGCTTGAGGAGCTCCATCCCGAACTCGTTCAGCGCGATCCGCTCGCGTCCCTCCAGCTGCGCGAGCACCCCTTCGTCCGGGAGCCCGTCCAGCTTCGCCCTGCGCGCCTTCCCGAGGTACTCCCTGAAGGCGGGGAGGACCCGTTTCTCGAAGTCGTCCAGCCCGTCGCACGCGATGCGTTTCTGGAGCCGACCGGCGCGCAGCATCCCGGCGAGCGTGAGGGGCAGCCTCAGGAGGAACGCGCCCCCCGCCCGCTCCACGCTGAACCTCGTGGGCCGGTCCAGGATGATCTCGGTGGCCTTGCCGCCGGACGCGAGGTCGTACTCCATCGGCAGGTGGCGGAAGTAGAGCTCGGCCGCGCGGTCGAGGTCCGCGTAGATGCGCCCCGCGATGAGCTCGAGGAAGCCGTCCCTGAGGACGCGCTCGGAAGGGGAGAACCCGAGGGCGGGGTAGAGCTTCACGAAGCCCCCGGCCATGAATCCGCGGCCGATGATGTCCCACGTGAGCGGGGTGGGGGCCGGGAGCGTCTCGCCCAGGTTGTGCGCCACCCACGCGGCCTTGCCGCGCCCGTCCGCCAGGCCTCGGAGCCGCTCGATCTCCTCCTGCCGGACTTTCGGGACCGCACGCGCCACGTCGAGACCGCGCACCGGGCGGCTCTGGAGGAGGACCAGCTTCCCGTCCGCGAGGCCCCACTCCACGTCCACGGGCGCCCCGGTGTACTCCTCCACCTGGAGGCCCAGCTTCGCGAGATCGAGGACCTGCGGGTCGGAGAGGCAGAGCGTCCCGTGCTGGCCGGCGCGCCGCTCCAGGATCGCCTGCGACTTCCGGTCCACGTGGTAGAGATCGGGCTCCACGTCCCCCTGCACGATCGCCTCGCCCAGGCCCAGCGAGGCCTCGATCACGATCCGTTCGGAGTCCGGCTTGTGGGGGTCGGCGGTGAAGAGGATCCCCGAGCGCTGCGAGGGGAACATGGCCATCACCGTCACCGCGGAGCCCGCGAGGCCGCGCACGTTGTTCCGCGCGCGGTAGCGGAGCGCGCGCTCGCTGTTCCAGGAGTCGAACACCGCCG
>JAHFOZ010000531.1 GCA_023261405.1 Planctomycetota bacterium | reverse complement strand
CACTACGAGCTCACCCAGATCCTCGAGACGATGCGCGGCCTGGGCGTGGAGCCCGTCATGACCGCCGCGTCTGAGGCGTTCTTCCGGCGCTCGACCGAGGAGAGGCGCGCGTGAGCCCGAAGCGCATCCTCTTCACGGCCTCGGCGCCCGTCCACTTCGCCTGCGCGTGGCCCGTCTACCAGGCCCTCGCGGCGGACCCGCGCGTGGAGCTCTGGCTCTCCGGCGGGTTCAAGAAGGGGACCCCGGAGGCCCCCGTCTACGTGCAGGCCGGCTTCTACGAACCCTTCGGCGTCGACCTGTCGCGCGTGATCCCCGTCGAGCGTTCCCGCGCGGAGGCATTCGACGTCGTCGTCGCCGCGCACCTCAACCCCGTCCTCCCGAAGTCGTTCGGGAAGACGGTCCAGGTCTTCCACGGCGTTTCGTTCAAGAACCTCCTCGTCCGCGAGAAGTACACCGAGTTCAACTACCTCTGCCTCGCGGGCCGCTACCACGCGGAGTTCTACCGGAAGAAGGGCTACGTCCGCGCGAACGGCGGCACCTGCATCGTCACGGGCTTCGCCAAGGTCGACCGCCTCGTGGACGGCAGCCTCGACCGCGCCGCGACGCTGCGCCGCCTGGGCGCCGACCCCGCCTTCCCCACGGTCCTCTACGCCCCCACGGGCTCGAAGCACAACTCGATGGAGACCATGGGCCTCGACGTGATCCGCGCGATCCGCGCGGAGGGCCGCTGGAACCTCCTCGTCAAACTCCACGACCACCCGAAGCTCACGGAGGTCGACTGGGCCCGGGAGGTCGGCGCGCTCCAGGACGCGCGCGTCCGCCTCGTCCCCGACTGGGACATCGTTCCCTGCCTCCACGCGGCGGACCTCGTCCTCACCGACGCCTCCTCCGCGGCGATCGAGTTCACGCTCCTCGACCGGCCCGTCGTCTTCCTCGACGTTCCGGAGCTCTTCAAGGACGTGCTCGAGAGGGGCGGCGCGCTGGACCTGGAGACCCACGGGCGCCGCATCGGCCGGGTCGTCGCGGGACTCCCGGACGTCGTCGCGGCCATCGGCGACGCCCTGGCCCATCCCGAACGCGAGCGCGAGGAGCGGCGCGCGACCGCCGCGCACGTCTTCCACGGACCCGGCCGCGCCACGGAGCGCACGACCGCGGTGGTGCTCCACGCGGCGGGGCTGCTCCCCGCCCTTCCCCCGGACCTCGAGGTCCTCAAGCCGGAGGCCACGCCATGCAGGTCGTGATCCTCGCGGCGGGCCGGGGCGCGCGCCTCGGGGCCAAGGCGGAGGGCCTCCCCAAGTGCCTCCTCCAGGTGGGCGGCGAGCCCCTCCTCGAACGGCAGCTGCGGAGCCTGGCGGACGTCGGCGCCAGCCCGGCCCTGGTGGTGGTGGGCTACGCGGCGGACCTTGTGCGCGAGACGCTCCGCGACCGGGCGGAGACGCTCCTCAACGTCCGCTACGACTCGACGAACAGCCTCTACTCCCTCTGGCTCGCGCGCGACTGGGTCAAGGGCCCGGTCCTCGTCCTCAACAGCGACGTCCTCTTCGACAAGGAGCTCCTCGACCTCCTCGTCCACGCCGGTCCCGACCACCTGGCCTACGACTCCGATTCGGGCCGCGCCGTGGAGCACATGAAGGTCAGGCTGGTCGACGGCATCGTGCGCGACCTCTCCAAGACGCTCGCGAACGGGGACTCCTCGGGCGAGAACGTGGGCGTCGTCTACCTGGGCGCGGAGACGGCGCGGGCCGTCTTCGTCAAGGCCGACGAGCTGGTGAAGGCCGGAAGGGAGAACGTTTTCTGGGCGGAGGCCCTGCGGCCGGTCCTCGCCGAGGCGAGGATCCGCGGCGTCGACGTGGCGCACGTGCCGTGGGTCGAGATCGACACGCCCTACGACCTCGACCGCGCGCGCCGCGAGGTGTGGCCCGCGATCCAGAACCGCACAGGGACGCCGACCCGCCGGCGCAACCGGCGCCCCTGGTGGATCGCCGCGGCGGTCGTGGCCTCCCTGGCCGCCGGGATCCTCGGGTTCCGCACGCTGGCGACCCCCGATGCGATCCATCACACGTGGGAGCCCCTGCATGGCGAGGGGGGCCGCGCCGCGACGATCACGGTCGGCCACATGCCGCAGGTGTGGTCGCAGGTGACGGGATCCGAGCCGGTCGTGCTCAAGATCCTGGGGCCGCACTCGCTTCGCATCGACCTGCGCGCCCTGGTGCCGCACGGGACGGACGCCACGATCCCCTACAAGATCGGCGTGTCGATGGACGGCAGGCAGAAGCTCCTGGACTCGTTCACCGCCCGGCCCAAGACCCTGATCCGGCACGACGAATCCACCGTGTGCGACCGCGACAAGATCCTCTTCAAGGTCCCGCCCGGTCTCCATGAGATCACCGTCCGGCACGAGGACGGCGCCCTGGAGGGCCTGCTCATCCGCTTCCGAATGCTCGAGGAGCAGGAGTAGATGGCGGCCGCCTGCTGCGACATCCTCGAGAAATTCGGCGGCGAGGAGGCCCGCTTCATCTCCGGGGACCATTGGGTGGTCCAGGTGCGCCCGAAGCAGGCCACCCTCGGGGCCTCCGTCCTCCTCTTGCGCCGTCACGCGACCTCGCTCGCCGGGCTATCCGAGGCCGAACTGATCGGGTTCGGGCGCGCGGTCGACGAGCTGGAACGGCGCTTGCGTTCGGCGTTCGATTACGACAAGATCAACTATCTGATGCTCATGATGGTGGATCCGCACCTCCACTTCCACGTCCTCCCGCGATACGCGAAGACGCGATCGTTCGCCGGGTTCGAGTGGCCCGACCCGGGCTGGCCGAAGCCTCCCGACCTCCAGCGCGGGCTCGAGGACCCGCGGGCGCTCGAGGCGGTGCGCCGCGCGCTCGGGACGACTTCATGAAGCCGGCGCGAATCCTCTTCGCCGGCTACGCCCCCGTCCATTTCGTCTGCTTCCGGCCGGTCTACGAACGCCTGCGCGACGTCCCGGGCCTCGAGGTCTGGTTCTCCGGCGGCCGGATCGTCGACGAGCGGGAGGACGGGACCAAGGTCTACGACACGGCGGCCCTCTACGATCCGCTCGACGTCCCCCGCGACCGCGTCCTCACGCTCGAGGAGATGCGTCCGCGCCCCTTCGACCTGGTCTTCTGCGCGCACACCTCGGGCTTCTTCCCGCTCCGCCGCTGCCCGCGGGTGCAGATCTTCCACGGAGTCTCCTTCCGGAACATGGCCATCCGCGAGAAGCAGGACCAGTACGACTACTTCTTCGTCGCGGGCCCCTACATGCGCCGGGGCTTCCGGAAGCGCGGGGTGCTCCCCGCCGGGGACCCGCGGGCGCTCGAGATCGGCTTCCCCAAACTCGACCGCCTCGTGGACGGTTCGCTCGACCGCGAGGCGATCCTGCGCGGGCTCAGGCTGAAGGGCGAGCGGCCCGTGCTTCTCTATGCTC